>JAAWIL010000242.1 GCA_022796315.1 Oscillibacter sp.
TGAAGTCCACCGTCAGGCCGTTTTACGGCCCCTGGGGCGCCTATGCGCCCCAGGGTTGAAAAGAAGCATTTGCTTCTTTTCAACTGCGGTGACTATAGAATGCAGATCCGGCTGTATGCAGGCGCAGGGGAAGGACCTCTGTTCCGGGCCGTATGGCTTCTTATGCCGTCATTTGCTTTGTGCAAAATTCAATAGTCGGATGCGCTCTGATAAAAAATTTTTGTTAAATTTGAGACGAATGCCCAAAAACACGAAATTTTCCGGCAAGAATGCACAGAAATAGATACGGATTCTAAGTTTATGCACATATATTCGTACATTAAATGTGGGCTAAATGCGGGATAATGTCAGGTATCCGTAAAAACAACCAAAATTTTACACGATATAAACCAATTATATATACTAATGATACAAAAAGATGAAGGGAGACGGCGGAACAAGCCGTCCAGAGCAACAGAGTAATTATGTTCCACATGCGGTTGCGCAACAGGAGAGCTCCGCGGATCGGAACTTAATTTTTCCCGCGAAATAAAAACAAGGAGGATCGAAAGATGAAAGAGAAGGACAGTGTGAAGAGACTACTCCCCAAGGCAATCAGCTTCGATATTTATGGCACGATCATCGATTGGGAGGGCGGTACCATTGACTGGTACCAGAGGTTCATGGATAAGCATCACATTACCCATATCTCTGCGGCGGAGATCGAGGGAGCCTGGGAGAAGCTCCAGTTCGAGTATATCCGGAACTACCGCCCCTTCCGCCAGGTTCTGATGGACACCTTTGAGAAGACTGCGTGGTACTACGGGTTTCCGTATGACCCCGAGGATGTGATCAGCTTTGCCGATGAGATGGCCAAGATGAAGGCCTTCCCCGATGCTGCGGAGGGAATGCAGCAGATTCGGGAGCTGGGCATCAAGGTATGCGCGCTGTCCAACGTGGACAACGACATCATTCAGGAGTCCTTCCGCCATGAGGGCATCGTCATGGACGCCATCGTCACCGCAGAGGATGTGAAGTGCTACAAGCCCCACTATCCCGGCTTCCTGAAGTCCCAGGAGGTGATGGGCTGCACGGCCGCCGAGATGCATCATGCCGCCTTCGGCTTCAAATATGACTGTGTGCCCGGCAATGCCCTGGGATATACCACCGTCTGGATTCGCCGGGGCGATGTGGTACGGGACGCGCTGGACCAGGAGGATATCTGCGTGGGCGATCTGAAGACCTATGCCACATATCTGCGGGGTCTCAAGGCCATTGACGAAGAGAATGGCATCAAGTACTGATTGGTAAGGAACGAGCGATGGTAAATATTTTAGTAAGCGGTACTCTCCGAGGCGGCATGTATGTGCTGATTGCGTTGGGATTGGCGCTTGTGTACGGCGTAATGAAAATCCCGAACTTTGCTCATGGTGAATATTACCTCATCGGCGCGTATGCTGCTTATTATGCCTTCGCGGTGTTTGGCTGGTCCCCGACAATCTCGGTCATTTTCGCGGCCTTGGTGGGCTTTGTGTGCGGCGCGATTATCGAGAAGATCACCTTCGCCCCGTTGAGAAAGAGGAATACGGGGGACTGGGTCACCAATGCGTTCATGATCGGCGCAGGAATCCAGCTGATCATTCAGAACGGCGCACAGTATATCTTCTCCGCCAACTACTTCGGTGTGGAGAAGCTGTGGGACGGCAATTTTAAAATCGGCAGCTTTAATATTTCCTATGACCGTCTGATTGCCTTCGGCATCGCTATGGTGACAGTTGCGGTGTTCTGGCTCTTCTTGAAGAAGACGAAGACCGGCATCTCCATTCTTGCAGTTGCAGACGACGAGACGGGGGCCATGCTGATGGGGGTAGACATCAAAAAGATTCACACCATCACTTATGCGCTGAGCTGCATGCTGGCGGCACTGGCCGGCGGTGCACTGCTCTCCATTACGCCGGCATATCCCACTATGGGTACGGCCCCAAATCTGGCGGCGTGGTTCACAGTGATTCTGGTGGGCGTCGGCAACCTGAGCGCGGTTGTTGTGGGCGGCTTCATGGTGGGCCTGATCGAGGTGGCCTCTACGTATCTGCTGGGCGCACAGTGGCAGAGCGTGGTCTCCCTGTCGGTGATCATCCTGATCCTGCTGTTCAAGCCCAACGGCCTGTTTGGCCGTAAGGCGAAGGTCTGAGGAGGGAGAGGCACACATGAATTCATTCAAAACTTTATACACAAAAGCCAATCGTCCCCTCCAGAAGGTAGGTCTGTCTCCCATCAGCGTGGTTGCGTTCATCCTGGTTTCACTGTTTCCCCTGATCTCTCCAAACGAGTATTATACCCGTTTGGGCGTGACCTGTATGCTGTGGGGCACTTTGGCCATGGGCTTTGATTTCTCAATCGGTTACATCAACGTATCCAACTGGGGTTACGCGGCCTTGATGGGAAGCGGTGCGTATGTCTCCGCCTTGCTGAACCGGTATTTCGATCTCAGTCCCTGGCTGGGCTTCATCGCCGGAGCCGCTGTGGCAGCTCTGCTGGGTCTGCTGATCGCCTTGCTGACCATGAAGATGGACACCATGTTCGCTGCTTTGCTGGCGTGGTTCGTGGGAATTGTGCTGCAGAATATCATTGCGGCTACACCTGAGATTACCCGCGGCTCCATGGGGCTGAACGTGAAAGTGCTCTTTGCAGGCGGCCAGTCCGGTAAGTACTATTTCTACACCATGTTCGCGATCTGTCTGGTGACATTCTGTATCCTGCGGATTATCGTAAACTCCAAATACGGGCTTTCTTTTCGGGCCCTTGGCCAGGATATTGAGGCGGCGAAGGCCGTTGGCATCAGCCCCCTGAAGTATCGGACGCTGAACTTTGTCATCTCGTGTGCCATTGCGGGTATCGTCGGTGCTTTCTACGGCCACTATGTAGGCGTGCTGGCGCCCACCACTCTGGGTACAAAGAATGTGGTTCAGATCCTGGTGCTGGCCTATATCGGCGGCCGCGGAAGCATCTGGGGACCGCTGCTGGCAGGTTTTATCCTGATGCCGATCTTTGAGTCCATGAACAACCTGGTGGAGATCAAGTATATCATTTATGGTGCGGTTCTGGTTATTTCCATGATTTTCTTCCCCGGCGGCATCTGCAAGCTTCCGACTAAGGTAAAAGAGCTGTGGGAGCACAGGAGTTCCAACGCCGCCAGGTCGTAGAACCTGCATTCACAACCGTTGAATACCGTCTTGGCTTGAATTTTCTTGCCATACACAAAGGAGCCTTGCAAAAATTTGCCTCGATTGGCGGCGAAAGCCCTCGTCAATCCGGCATCCCCGGTTATGAATACAGGTTCTTAATAACACTTCCTGCATTTTCATGAAGGCGCGGGCTGTTCTGCGCAGGCGGATTGCCCCGGAATACCAGATCCCGGTATCTGTGTACCGGTTTGTTTCCCTGCGGCAAAAGCTGCTTACCCCCGCAACCCAAAGTCTTACAAGGAGGAAGTTGACAATGAAAAAGAGACTTAGTGTGATTCTGTCACTCGCAATGCTCATTGCCCTTGCACTTTCCGCCTGCGGCGAAAGTTCCGATGGCGGCGGCGCCTCCGACGGCGGAGACGGCGAAAAGGTATTGAAGGTTGCCGTTTGTGCTCCTCTGACCGGAACCGGCGCCCGTGCCGGAACCGGATTTATTGAGAGCACGAAAATGGCCTTCGAGGACATCGACTATAAGGTGGGCGATTATACCATCGAGATGATCACCGTCGATCTGACGGACGATCCCGAAAAGGGCGCCCTGGCTTTGGAGCAGGCGATCGTCCGGGACGGCGCCCAGGTGGCCACCCAGGGCTGGTTTACCACCGGCGCCATGGCCAGCATGGATGTGGTTGCCAGGTATGAGATTCCCTACCTTTTCAACTATGGAGCAGGCCAGTCCATCGACGAGAAGTATGCCACAGACCCCGATTACTACAAGTACTATATCGGCAAGACTTATCCTCTGACGGACTTCATCGCCGTGGAGTACAGGGACTTGGTGGTGGAGGCCATGGAGAGCGGTGCTATTTCCGGCGATAAGACCATCTGCCTTTACGGTGAGGATACCGACTGGGCCCGTTCTCTGGGCGCCAACTACCGGAAGTATTTCGAAGAGGCCGGTTATACAATTCTGACAGAGGATTACTTCGCTGCCGGTACCACCGATCTCTATGCGATCCTGTCTAAAATGCAGGCGGCCGGTCCTACCCTTGTGGCCGGGACCATCAACACTCCCGCTACTGCGGCGGCTTTTACCAAGCAGGCGAAGGAGATCAATCTTGGACTGCCCATCATCATGCAGTGCCTGAACGAGAGCGCTGAGTGGCGCGATCTCTGCGGCGATTCCGCTGAGGGCGTTATCGATCAGTGGCCTGGCTGGAAGGATCAGCGCGGACAGGACTTCTGCGACCGCTGGGAGAAGAGAATGGGCTACGCGGCCAGCATCACCACAGAGGGCGTTGCCTATGATAACGCGCTGCTGTTCATCGACGCTCTCCAGAAGTGCTATGACATGTACGGAGTGCTGGATACCGAGTCCATCCTGAAGTTTGGTTGGGAAGAGATCAACGGCGGTAACTACAGCTTTGACTCCATCATTCAGCCCGCCTATAGGTGGGAACCCGGTTCTATTTCTCCTGTTGTGGGCCAGGACGCTTTCTTCAATCCCCTGGGTCAGGTCCAGGGCGGCGAGTTCGTTACCATCTTCCCCGCTGAGAGAGCGGAGGCTGACCCCATCTGGTAATTTGCAAAACGCGGCTGATTGCGCGGCGAATGCAAAATAAACCGGGTCTCCCTGTGATACACGCCGCATGGCCCATGTGACAGGGAGACCCTCCCCCGGGCCATGTTTGAAAAATGGCAAAACGCCCAAACAGCGGATCTTTTCCGCCGCTCTGCGCTGAATTTTCTTGCCGGGCGGCAGCCTGCCTGGGGAATTTTGCCTTGATTGACGAAAGAATCGCTCGCGGTCGGGTATTCCGCCAGGTTTCAAACAAGGCCTGAAGGCGAGCAGGGAACCCTGCTTCTGTGAGGCGGTCCATCGTTTGGGAGGATTCGATCCTCCCAGGGCAGAGATGTGGAATATGAATATGGGATGACCATTCTTTGCTGTATGCGGTGAGGGGGATTCCGACGTCTGCACGCCGCTTGCGGGCCGCGTCTCAAGATGGCCCGGCCCAAAACATTGGAACATTGGAAAGTAGGTGCCAATTTTGATATTACGCACAGAAGGAGTGACCAAACGCTTCGGTGGTCTGACGGCTGTAAACAACGTGTCTCTGGAAGTAAAGGAAGGCGAGATCGTTGGAATCATCGGTCCAAACGGCGCAGGTAAAACGACGTTTCTGAATTGCATCTCCGGCTTTTATGCGCCGACAGAGGGAAAGATCTACTTCAAGGATAAGGATATTACGGGCAAGACCTCGTATGACCTCTGCAAGCAGGGTCTGGCGCGTACCTTCCAACTGGTTCGCTCCTTTCCCAAAATGACGGTTCTTGATAATGTAAAGACCGCGCTGATCTACGGAGGAAGAACGGTTTCCCACCCGGAGCAGCGGGCCCATGAGATCTTGGATGAGGTGGGTTTCGCCGTATCTCACGATGTCCTGGCGGAGAGCCTGAACACCATGCAGCTCAAGCGGCTGATGCTGGCCAGAGCACTGGCTACGAAGTGCGAGCTGCTCTTGCTGGATGAGGTGGCCGCCGGACTGACCACTGCGGAGCTCCCGGACTTTATTGCGTTGGTAAAGCAGATCCGGGATAAGGGCGTCACCATTATCTGTATTGAGCATGTCATGAAATTCATCAACGATACCTGCGACCGTGTGATTGTGATCAGCTTCGGCGAGAAGATCGCAGAAGGAACCCCGCAAGAGGTTCTGAACGATCCGTTTGTCATTGAGTGCTATCTCGGCAAAGAAGATTGACTTTCGAGGTGTATATATGCTGAAACTAGAAAATCTGTGCGCAGGTTACGGAAAACTGGATGTCCTTTGGGACGTGAGCTGTGAGGCCAGGGACGGTGAATTCATTGCCATTGTGGGACCCAACGGCGCCGGAAAGACGACGACTCTCCGCGCCATCAGCGGAATGATCCGTCCCAAGAGCGGTGCTGTAATCTTTAATGGCGAGCACTTTGAGGACAAGTCCATCAAGCAGATCCATGACTTGGGAGTGAGCTTCATCACCGATGAGGGAAACCTCTTTTCCGGTATGACGGTCAAGGAAAACTTGTTAATGGGTGCGCTGAACATAAAGGACGGGGCCAAGAAGAAGGCGCTTATGGACAAGGTCATTGCGCTGTTCCCCCGGCTGGGCGAGCGGCTTGGCCAGCAGGCGGGGCTGATGAGCGGCGGCGAGCGGAAGATGCTTGGCATCGCCCGCGGATTGATGTCTGAGCCGAAGCTGATGCTGGTTGACGAGCCCTCCTTGGGGCTTGCGCCGGCGGTGGTGCTGGACGTGTTCAGAACGCTTCGCAGCCTGACGGCGGAGGGCGTGACCATCCTTTTGGTGGAGCAGAATGTGAACGCGACGCTCAAGATCGTAGACCGGGCGTATATTCTGGAAAACGGTCATATCCGGGGAGAAGGCACCAGTGCGGAGCTCTTGTCGGACGACTATATCCAGAAGACATATCTGGGAATCGAATAACTTTTTCGGGATGTTCCCGCTGTCGCGAATGCGGCAGGGTCTGATTCTTTAGCGATTTACTGCAATTTCGTTAGAACTACACAAACGACTGCGGTGCAGTCTGTGAAAAATGTATAATGGCTGCAGTGGCCAACTGCTTCAGCGTCCGCGGCAGTGATTATTTTAAGGAGACCTGCGTCTCCCCAAAAATGAATTTAAAATATGGAGGAATGACAGATGATCGGCAACAAGGTGATTTTCCGGAAGATGATGACCGTGGAGAACGATGGGCACTATCTGGGCAACCTCATCAACGGCGGCAGAATGCTGGACTACTTCGGCGACGTGGGCACGGAGCTGATGGTTCGGGCCACCGGTGACGGAAGCCTGTTCCGCGCCTACAAGGAGGTCAATTTCCTGGCTCCCATCCACGTGGGCGACTTCATGGAGTACCACGGCTGGATTGAGAAGAAGGGCAAGAGCTCCTTCGAGGTCCACTTCGAGTGCTACAAGATCTTCACCATGACGGACGACTACAAGATCAAGTGCAACTTCATGGACGCCATCCAGGGCGAGCCCGATCTGAAGCATTACAAGAGCGACGCCGCAATGGTGGCCTGCGATCCCCCGCTGCTGTGCGGCAACGCCATTGGCATCATGATCGTTCCCGAGGAGTTCCAGAGGGAGCCCCTGGACCCCGCGTTCAAGATCGAGACGTGATTTCAGCGCAGAAGGCTGGAGGACATATAATGGGAACGATTAAGATTGATTTTCAAAGGTGCAAGGAGTGCGGCTACTGCATCAACTTCTGCCCGAAAAAGGTTCTGAGCAAGGGCACGGCAGTGAACAAGCGGGGATATTTCCCGCCGGTCGTGGGGGAGGGCTGTATTGCCTGCGGCACCTGCGCGCGGATGTGCCCGGACGCCGCGATCTCAGTATATAAGGAAGACTAGGTGACAGCTATGGGTGAGAAAGTATTTATGCAGGGCAATATGGCGATGGCCGAATCCGCCATTCGCGCGGGCTGCAAGCTGTTTTTCGGCTACCCCATCACGCCCTCCAGTGAGGTGGCGGAGTATTTCGCCAAGGCGATGTTTGCCCGCCCGGAGGAGGAGATCACCTTCATTCAGGCGGAGACCGAGGTGTCCGCGTTCAACATGATCGCCGGAGCCGTGGCGGCGGGCCACCGGGCCATGACCGCCACCTCCGGACCGGGCTTCTCCCTGGGCCAGGAGGCCATGTCCTTCATGAGCTGCGCCGATCTGCCTGCGGTGATTCTGGACATCATGCGGCCCGGCCCCGGCGACGGCGACATCATGGCCGGTCAGAGCGACTACTATCAGCTGACCCGCGGCGGGGGCCACGGGGACTACCGCAACCTCATCCTGGCGCCCTACACGGTGGAGGAGGGCTGCCATCTGATGCAGGAGGCCTTCGTGCTTGCGGAGAAGTATCACAACCCGGTGGTGGTGGCCTCCGACGGGAATCTGGCCAAGCTCCGGGAGTCTGTGGAGCTCCCCGGCCGCCTGGAGGTGCCGGACCCACAGACGCAGTATAACGTCCTCTCCGGCTTCGACCCGGCAGTGCGGGAGAAGCATGTCTTCCTGACCGGTATGAACGGCGTGGCCGAGGTCATTATGATCAACGAGCGGCTCCAGAAGAAATTCCGGGATATTGAAGAGAACGAGGTCCGCTATGAGCGGTATCAGTGCGAGGATGCGGACATCGTGCTGGTGGCCTATGGCTCCCTGGCCCGGGTGTGCATCTCCGCCATGAAGCTGGCCCGGGAAGAGGGGATTCGGGTTGGCCTGATCCGCCCCATTACGCTCTGGCCCTACCCCGAGAAGGCCTTCCGGGACCTGAACGGAAAGAAGTTTTTGTGCTGCGAGCTCTCCGCCGGTCAGATGATCGACGACGTGAAGCTGTCCGTGGAAAACAAGCATGACGTGTACCTCTTCAGCAGATGGGGAAGCGTGCTCCCGAGTCCCAAAGAGATCCTTGCCGATATTCGTAAGTTAAATGAGGTGAAGTGAGTGAAGACGATTTATGAGAGACCCCAGATCTTCACGGACGCAATAACGACCTATTGCGGCGGCTGCGGACATGGGATTGTGAACAAGCTGATTGCGGAGCTGATCGACGAGATGGGACTCCAGAGAGACGGCGTGATTGTATGGCCCATCGGCTGCTCCTGCCTGGCGGATAAATTCTATGACATGGACCAGATCATGGCGCTTCACGGCAGAGCCCCCGCCACAGCCACCGGCATCAAGCGGGCAGAGCCCAATAAGTTTGTCCTGGTCTATCAGGGCGACGGAGACATGGTCTCTGAGGGCATGGCCGAGATCATGCACGCCGCCATCCGCGGGGAGAAGTTCTCCGTCATCTTTATCAACAACGCCATCTACGGCATGACCGGCGGACAGGTGGCCCCCACCACGCTGATGGACCAGAAGGCCACCACGGCCCCGGTGGGGCGGAAGGCGGTCAACACCGGTTATCCCATCAACATGGCGGAGGTCCTGGGCTCCCTGCGGGGCGTGTGCTACTCGGAGCGGGTAACCGTGACCACACCGCAGAACGTCATGAAGACGAAGAAGGCCATCAAGAAGGCCTTTGACCTGCAGCTGGCAGGGAAGGGCATGACCTTTGTGGAGGTGCTCTCCCCCTGTCCCACCAACTGGGGGATGCCGCCGGTAAAGGCGCTGGAGTGGATCAGCGACGTGATGGTGGAGCAGTATCCGCTTGGCGTATTCAAGGATGAGGAGGGTGAAGACTGATGAAGAAGGAACTTCTGTTCTCCGGAATCGGCGGCCAGGGCATCATGAACCTGGGCGAAATCCTCTGCAACGCCGCCATCAAGGCGGGCTATAACGTCACCTTCTCCCCGGTGTACAGCGCGGAGAAGCGGGGCGGGCGGACCATGTGCAACATCGTCATGTCCACGGAAATCGAGTGCCAGATCGTCTCGGACGCGGACGTCATGCTGATTATGGACGACGCCTCCCTGGCGGACTACCAGCATCTGGCGGGGGAACAGGGCGTGCTGATCCTGAACGCTCAGGTCACCGCGGAGCCGGACGGCCCCTGCAAGAACGTCAAGAAGGTGCCCTTCATCGAGAGGGCCATGGAGCTGGGCAACGCCAAGACGGCCAATATGATCGCCCTGGGCTATGTGCTGCAGTATCTGGACTTCATCCCCTATGCGGTGGTGGAGGACCTGGTTAAGGAGACGTTTGCCAGCAAGGCAAAGCTGATTCCTTTGAACCTGGAGGCGCTCAAAACGGGCTACGAGTACAAGGCGTAAGGGAGGCGGGGCTATGAAGGTTGTCATTGTTGACCACAGCCATGAGGTCGTCCTTGATCCCAGCCGCGCGGGCTACAGTACGGAGGTCCGCATGCTCCGGGAGGCGGGGCATGAGGTGGCGGTCACCCAGGTCCACGAGGAGGATGACATCATCGCCGCCCTCCAGGGAGCCGACGCCGCCATCGCCGAGTACGGTCAGTTTACGGAGAAGGTCTTCCGGGCGCTTCCGAACCTGAAGATTGTCAGCAACTACGCCATGGGCGTGGATAACGTGGACCTGGAGGCCGCGAAGGCCGCCGGCTGTGCCGTTGCCAACAGCCCGGACTACTGCTTTGACGAGGTGGCGGAGCACGGCATGGCGCTGATTACCGCCCTGCTTCGGAACGTGGTAGACTATGCCGTGGATGTGAAGCACGGGATCTGGGACTGGTCCAAGGCCCCGAAGCTGAAGCGGATTCACGGCCTGACCCTGGGCCTCATCGGCTGCGGTCAGATTCCCCGGCGGGCGGCAAAGATCGCCCAGGGATTCGGAATGACCGTCGTGGGGTATGATCCGTTCCTGCCGAAGGAGACGGCGGAGGAGGCCGGGATTGAGCTGGTCGCCCTGGAGGAGCTGGGCGCCCGGGCGGACGCGGTGCTGAGCCATGTGCCCCTGGGCAGGAACACCCGGGAGATGGTGAACAAGAGCGTGTTCGACCTGTTCCGGAAGCAGCCCGTGTTTGTCAATACCTCCCGCGGCCTGACAGTGGATGAGCACGCTCTGTGCGAGGCGCTGCGGAGCGGCGCCGTCAGTCGGGCGGCTCTGGACGTCATCGTCTCCGAGACCCCCGATTTTAAGGAGGAGATTTTCTCTGCTCCCAACGTCTTTTTCACTCCCCACGCGGCGTTTTACTCCGAGACAGCGCTGGAGGAGGCCAACCGGACCGCGGCCGGCAATGTGGTGGAATTCCTGGCCGGGAACTACGACAAGGTCCGCTTTGCCGTCCGGCCTGCGGCACTGTAACGGGCTTCAATTCATCAGAGGAGGATACATATGGGTCTTTCCAATTTCACGTTTCAGCTGGCCACGCGGATTGAGTTCGGCGAGGGGTATCTCGCCCGTGCCGGCGCGGAGGCGAAGAAGCTGGGCATCACCAAGGCGATGGTGATCGCGGACAAGGGGATCATTGCCGCCGGCATCGTCAAGCCCATCGA
>JAAWIL010000057.1 GCA_022796315.1 Oscillibacter sp.
CGCAGGCATCCTGACGGATGGCAAGGATTTTTAACGCAGTCAGGGCGGATAATACGCCGCCAAGACATGCGCGGGGAGATTTTAAACAGGCTCTAAAAGGAGAGGGCCCGTTTCCGCCGGCGTCAGCCGCTCTTGGGCGGCCGCATCTGCCGGGAGACCGAGAGCACAATCCCCATCTCCGCCAGCTGGATGGACAGCGCCGTGCCGCCATAGCTGAAGAAGGGCAGGGAGATGCCGGTGGTGGGCAGCAGACCCGTCACAACGCCGATGTTCAAAAAGGTCTGCATGGCCACCAGCGTGATCACGCCCACCACCAGGAGGCAGCCGAAGCGGTCCCGGGCATGGAGGGCAATCCAGTAGCCCCGCAGGATCAGCGCCGCGAAGAGCAACATAATGATGGCGGCCCCAATGAGCCCCAGCTCCTCGCAGATGATGGCGAAAATGAAGTCGTTGTGCTCCTCCGGCAGGAACAAAAACTTCTGCCGGCTCTTGCCCAGGCCCACGCCCAGAAGCCCGCCGGAGCCGATGGTAATCAGGCTCTGGCTCAGCTGCCAGCCGCTCCCCTGGGCATCCTCCCAGGGATTCAGCCAGGATGTAATCCGCGACGTATTATATCCGATAACAAACAACACCAAGTATACCATGCCGGCCGCAAGTCCCAGTGCGCTCAGCACCCAGCCCCAGTTGATGCCGCCCACCAGCATCAGTGCCGCGCCGACTCCCAGGATCAGGATCGCGCCGGAGAGGTGGGGCTCCATGCCCACCAGCAGCGCCAGCAGGATCAGCAAAATCGCATAGGGGGCGATACCGTAGCGGAAGGTGCGCATCTTCTCCTTTTTCCGGGAAATGCTGTCGGAGAAATACAGCACCACCGCCGCCTTGGCCACCTCCGAGGGCTGGAACTGGAGGGTGGTGCCGGGAATCCCCAGCCAGCGGGTGGCGTTGTTGCGGGTGATGGCCAGGGGGTTGCCGGGAATCACCACCAGCACCAGCAAAATGAAGGCCACATACAGCAGAAGCTTCGCCACGCCCCGGAACCGCTGGTAGTTGATCCTGCCAACCACAAACATCAGCGCCACGCCCAGGACGGCAAAGGTTCCCTGCCGGGTGAAGTAGTACAGCGGGTTGCGGGTGGAGGGCTCATAGTAGGCGGAGGGAAAGCTGGCGGAGAGCAGCATCACCAGGCCGATGGCCGTCAGCAGCAGCACCAGCAGGCAGAAGGGCAGATCAATGGGGCCCTTGGCCAGTTCCCGGCTCTCCTCCTGCTTGCGCTTCCGGGCCCGCGCCATCTCCCGCTTGGCCTCCTCCTGCCGCCGGCGTTCCTCATACCGGGCCAGGGCCTCCTTGCGGTTGTAGGGCCTCCGCTGATGGCTCATTCTGCTCTCCCCCCTCTCCTCATCCTTTTAGGACAGATTCCGGTCAATACCGTCCCTGTATGCCCCAGTACGCCAGCGCGCAGCCCGCCAGGGTGATGGCGGAGAATACGGTCACCAGCTTCGCCTCACTCCACCCGGAGAGCTCCAGGTGGTGGTGCAGGGGGGCCATTTTGAAAATACGTTTTCCATGGGTGGCCTTGAAGTAGGTCACCTGAATGATGTCGGACATGGTCTCCGCGATGTAGACGATCCCCACCGGGATCAGCACCAGCGGCGCGTCCAGCACGAAGCCCAGGGCCGCCACGGCGCCCCCCAGAAAGAGGCTGCCGGTGTCCCCCATGAAGACCTTGGCGGGATGGTGATTATAGACGAAGAAGGCCGCCAGACCTCCCGCCAGCGCCGCCGGGAACAGGGCCAGCACTCCCTGCCTGCTCCACAGGGCGCCCACCGCGGTGAAGAACACCATCACCACAAAGGTGACGCCGGTGGCGAGACCGTCCACCCCGTCGGTGAGGTTCACGGAGTTCACGCATCCCACGATGACAAAGCCCGCGAAGATCAGGTAGACGATCCAGTTCAGCGTGAAGGCCCGGTTGAGAAAGGGCACATACAGCTCGTTGGTCAACAGCCGCTCATAGCGCATCAAGCTCAAAAACAGGATGGCCGCCGCCAGCTGAAGCACAAATTTCTGCTTGGCGGTGAGCCCCTCATTCTGGTGCTGGCGGACCTTGCGATAGTCGTCCACAAAGCCGATCAGCCCGAATACCAGGGCGAACAGATAGACATACAGATGGGCAAAGTTTCCGGAGAGCATCAGATCCCAGCCCAGCACGAACACGGCGATGCCCACGCCCAGGATGAACATGATCCCCCCCATGGTCGGCGTGCCGGCCTTGGACTGGTGCCAGGTGGGGCCGTCGGCCCGGATCTCCTGGCCCGCCTTCAGCTTGCGCAGCTCCGTGAGCACAAATCTCCCGATCACCAGGGTCAATACAAAGCCGGCGGCAAAGGCCGGCAGAATTCTCTCCATGATTTTCTCTCCCTCTGCCCCGCGGACGCGCTGACGCCCAGGGCACCGTATGTATTTCCCCGGCGGACGCCGCCCGCCGGGACCGGTCGCTCAGTGGTCCTTCAGATAATCCGCCACAATCTCCCGCTCATCCATATGGCGCTTTTCGCGGCCCACTTCCTGGTAGGTCTCGTGTCCCTTGCCGCAGAGGACAATCACGTCCCCCGGCTCCGCATGGTCCAGGGCCCAGCGGATGGCCTCCACCCGGTCCTCCACCACCACATGGGGGGCGTCTCCCAAACCGGGCAGGATATCTGCGATGATGTCGGAGGGCCGCTCCGTCCGGGGATTGTCGGTGGTGACCACGGAGAAATCCGCCGTCTCCGCCGCAGCCCGGCCCATTTTGGGCCGCTTGCCCCGGTCCCGGTCCCCGCCGCAGCCAAAGAGGGCAATGGTCCGCCCCTTGGCAAAGCCCTTCACGGTGGACAGCACGTTCACCATGCTGTCCGGGCTGTGGGCGTAATCGATCAGGACCGTGTAGTCCTTCCCCGGCGTGGGCACCACTTCCACCCGGCCCTTCACGTGGGGAACCCGGGCCAGCACCCCGGCGCTCTCCGCCAGGGGAATCCCCAGGGCCAGGGCGGCCCCCAGCACATCCAAGGTATTATATACCATAAAGCTCCCGGGAATGTTTACCCGGACCGGAATTTTTTCCGTGGCCGTTACCGCCGTGAAGGCCACGTGGTCCATGGCCAGGGAGACCTCCTCCGCCCGGAGGTCCGCAGCTGCGTGCCGCGCGTAGAACAGCGTCCGGCAGGTCCTCTCCGCCAAAAGCCGCTCCGTCCAGGGGTCATCGGCGTTGCACACGCCGGTTTCGCAGTGCCGGAACAGCACCGCCTTGGCGTCACAGTAGTCCTCCATGGTCCCATGGAAGTCCAGATGGTCCTGGGTCAGGTTTGTGAAGATGCCCACCTGGTAGGGCACGCCGTACACCCGGTCCAGGGCCAGGGCGTGGGAGGAGACCTCCATCACCACATGGGTGCAGCCCGCGTCCCGCATCCGGGCAAAGAGGCCCTGGAGTTCAAAGGACTCCGGCGTCGTCCGCTCCGTGGGGAGGATCTCCGCGCCGATCATATTCTGGTTGGTGCCGATGAGACCCACCTTGGCCCCCCGGGTCTGCTCCAGGACGGCCTTCAGGAGGTAGGTGGTGGTGGTCTTGCCGTTGGTGCCGGTGACGCCCACCATGGTCATCACCCGGGCGGGATGGCCGAAGAAGTTGGCTCCCGCCACCGCCAGGGCCCGCCGGGAGTTCTCCACCTGGACCCAGGGCACGCCCTCCGCCGGGCGCTCGCACAGCACCGCCGCCGCGCCGGCCTCCATGGCCTTGCCGATGAAAGCGTGGCCGTCCACGGCAAAGCCCGTCATGGCCACAAAGAGGTCTCCGGGCCGGGTGGTCCGGGAGTCATAGCTGACCCCGGGAATCTCCATGTCCAGGTCCGCTGTGGCGGAGAGGACCGTCAGTCCCTCCAGCAAATCTCTCAATTTCATTTGTTCAGCCCCTTCCTGGCGTTCCGGCGCCGCCCGCAAAGGGGGACGGGAATCGCCGTCTCCCCCCGGGCCGGCCGCCAAACGCGGTCCATACCGTTGAAAAGCAACCCTTGGATTCTCTTTCTCCGCGCGGAAAATACCAAGTCGATTATAAACAGGAAAAAAGATTCCGTATACCGGCAATCATGCCAAAAACCATGCAAAACCTGCTGTCAGACCCTACATTTAGTCCAATACAGAACTGTCTCCAAACTGGACGGTCACCACAGAGCCCGCCTTGCACTCCGTGCCCTCCGCCATGCTCTGGCTGATGGCGCTGACATTGCCGGAGCTGGAGGTCGTGGCGCCGGTGATCCGCATGATGAGTCCCGCGTTGGTGAGGAGGCGGTTGGCCTCCGCCGCAGTTTTGCCCACCACATTGGGGACTGTGGCCAGTGACTCCGGCTTCTCCTCCCCCAGATAGAGCACAATGGAGGCGTTGTTGGGCACAATGGCGCCGCCGGCGGGGGTCTGGTCCGTCACGGTCTCCCCGCTGCCCACGGTGCGGCAGGAGAAGCCCGCGGCCTCCAGTTTGGCCTTGGCGTTTCCGGCGGTCTCGCCAACCACGTTGGGCACGGCCGCGTCGGCGCCGGCCAGTTCCTCGGTGGTGTAGTCCGGCTCCACCCCCAGGGCCGGCAGGATGTCGGCCATGATCTGGCTGGCCACCGGGGCCACCATGGTGCCGCCGAACACGGAGGTGCCGGTGTCCCGGCGGGGGGTATCCATCGTCAGCAGCATGATGTACTGCGGGTCATCCGCCGGGGCGAAGCACATGAAGGACACCACCACGTCGCCCTTGGGATTGCTTGTGGTCTTGGTGCCGGTCTTATCCGCAGTGCCGGTCTTGCCGCCGATGCGGTAGCCGGCCACCTGGCCGTTGCGGCCGCCGCCCGACTCCACCACATACTCCAGGCACTCCCGGACGATGGCGGAGGTCTCCTCGCTGATTACCTGACGCACCGGCGTGGCATCGTGCTGGTAGACCACGTTGCCGTCGCCGTCCAGCTCCTGCTCCACCACGTAGGGGGTGTAGAGATACCCGCCGTTGATGCAGGCCGCCTGGGCCCGGATCAGCTCCAGGGGAGTGACGTTGAAGGTCTGGCCGAAGGAGTAGGAGGCCAGGGAGACGATATTGCTGTTAAAGTCCTTATCCGGGGCAAAGATCCCCTGGACCTCGCCGATCATGTCCACGCCGGTCTTCTCCATGAGGCCGAAGGATCTCAGGTACTCATAGTATTTCTCCGTGCCGATTTTCAGACCCATGCTGATAAAGGCCGGGTTGCAGGAGTTGCCCACCGCCTGGACCAGACTCTGGTGCCCGTGGCCGGCCTTCTTGGAGCAGTAAATGGGCTTGTTCCAGCCCTTGACCATGGTGGAGCCGCTGCACTGGAAGGTGGAATTCTTGCTGATGACTCCCTCCTCCAGTCCAATGGCCAGGGTAATGGGCTTGAAGGTGGAGCCGGGCTCGTAGGTGGAGTCAATGCACTTGTTCCGCCACTGGGTCTGGACCGCCGCGCTCTTGGCCTCGCTGACGGCCTTTTCGTAGTCCTCCTCTGACTCGTAGCTCTCCTTTTTCTCCTCCAGCTCCAGGAGCTGGGCGTCCAGCTTCTCCTGAAGCTTCTCATCCTTGATGACGCCGGGCTGGTTCAGGTCGTAGTTGGAGAAGGAGGCCATGGCGATGATGGCGGCGGAATTGACGTCCATGACAATGCCGGTGCCGCCGTTCTTGGCGCCGTACTTCTCCAGCATGCTCTCCATGCCCTTCTCCAGGTAGGACTGGACCTCCACGTCAATGGTCAAGGACAGATCGTGGCCGTTCTCCGGATCATAGAACTGCTCATATCCGAAGAGCAGCGGCGTTCCTGCGGCGTTCTTGGCGGTGACGGTCAGACCGGAGGTACCCTCCAGAGCGTCGTTGTACTTGGCCTCCAGGCCCACGCCGCCCTGGTTCTCGGCGGTCACAAACCCCAGCACATTGGAGGCCAGGGAGCTGTAGGTATAGTAGCGCTTGGAGTCCGGCTGAATCCAGACGCCCTGGAGCCGCTTCTGCTGGTCCTTAGGGATCTCATTGCCCTCCGGGTCGATCTCGCCGTTGATGAAGCGGCGGACCTCGTCGGCCATCTCCCGCTCCGTCTTGGAGCGGATGGTCTCATACATGGAGTTGGTCCGCTCCATCCGCTTCTCAATCTTCTCCTGGTCCACCTCCAGAATGCGGCTGAGGCCCCGGGCGATGTAGGTCTGGTCCCGCAGCGCCGGCGGGCTGTAGCTCTGGCCCTTGCCCGCGGCTCTCTCCGCCGCCTCCTCGTTGGCTTTCTCCTGATTGTTCACAAACTCCGCGATCTCCCGGGGGGAGATGTTGATGGTCTCCGCCGTTGCGGAGACGGCCATGATGTTGCCGTTGCGGTCATAGATGGTTCCCCGGGAGGCGCTGATGGAAGCGCTGCGGGTCTGCTGGCGCACCGCCCGCTCCAGCATCTCATCATGGCGGTTGATCTGGAGGTCAAAGAGCTTCCAGAACAGCACCAAAAAGGTGGTAATGCCCAGGAGGGACATCAGCAGCACCGTCCGTCCCCGGATGACCTGGTTGGCCCAGCGGGCGGCGTCGCTCTTTCTTTTCTTTGCTTTCATGGCTTTCATGAGGTCTCCTTCCTGCCGGCGGGCAGCGGCCCGCAGAGAAACGGGGGAGCGAGAATTTGGCTTCTCCCTCCCCTCGATCCTGTCACATTATAGTGCGGCGGTCAGTTAAAATATTCCACCACCGCGTAGACACCGTGATTGAACAATGCCTTGATCCGATCCAGGAGGCCAGGGTCCTCCACCTGGTAGATCTCCACGCTGTTTCCACCGGAAATGTCCAAATAACAGACCTGGCTGGCACTGGGCTTCGTCATCCCGGCGGCCTCGGCGGCCGCCCGGACGGTGGCCAGGTCAAACATCCGCTCATACTCGGCGGTGAGGGCCACGTGCTCCGTCTCCAGCTCCTCCAGCTGGCTCTTCAGCTCCACGGTATCGGCGGACAGCATGGTCAGCTGCACATAGCACAGCAGCAGCAGCACCGCCATGCCCGTTACGGCGGCGGCTCCCAGCATGGAAAACACGGAGACATGCTGGCGCTCCCGCAGCTGGACCTTGGGGATCTCATGGACCCGCTCCGCCTCCCGGGCGGGATGGCGGGGGGCTTCGCCGGCGTGGCGCAGTTCCCGCTCCCGTACGGCCCAGTCCAGCTCTTTTGCCAGACTGCCGTCCACGGAGCGGCGATAGCGCAGCTCCTTCGCCGATGCGGCCATGCGAATTCCCCCTTTCCGCAGGCAGTTCCCCCTGCAAACGTTTTCTGACCGTCACCGCAGTTGAAAGGCAGCAATCGCTTCTTTTCAACCCTGGGGGCTTATGCGCCCCAGGGGCCGTGAAACGGCCTGACGGTGGACCTTATTGGCAAACCACGGTACATGCTATGTGCCGGCGGGCTTTGCCAGCCTTGAACATCGAACGGCCCATTTTCAAGTGCTCTGCGAGACCGGCCCAAACCGGCCGGCTGTATCCAAAATTACGCCAGATCAAACGGGTCCAGCTTCTCCCCCAGACGCAGCTTGGCACTGCGGGCCCGGGGGTTCTCCCGCAGCTCCTCCTCCCCGGAGACAATGGGCTTCCGGGTCACCAGACGAAACCTGGGCTTCCTGCCGCAAACGCACACCGGAAACTCCGGCGGGCAGGTGCAGCCTCTGGACAGATCCTGCATGGCCCGCTTCACAATGCGGTCCTCCAGGGAGTGAAAGGTGATAACGGCCAGCCGCCCGCCTGGGACCAGCTTGTCCGCCGCGTCCCGCAGCATGGGCGGCAGCGCCTCCAGCTCGCCGTTGACGGCAATGCGGATGGCCTGGAAACTGCGCTTGGCCGGGTGCTGCTTCTCCCGCAGCGCCGCCGGGGGCATCGCCCGTTTGATGATCTCCACCAGCTGGAAGGTGGTCTCAACCGGCTCCGTCTCCCGCGCCCGGCAGATGGCCCGGGCGATTGCCGGAGCGCAGCGCTCCTCGCCGTACTCGGACAGCACCCGCCGCAGCTCCTCCTGGGACCAGGTATTGACCACATCCCTGGCCGTCAGGGCGGCGGAGCGGTCCATCCGCATATCCAGCGGGGCATCCTGCATGTAGGAGAAGCCCCGTGACGCGTCGTCCAGCTGGGGCGAAGATACCCCCAGATCAAAGAGCATCCCGTGAACGCCCTCCACACCGGCGCGCTCCAGCAGCGGCGAGAGGTCCGCGAAATTGCCATGGAGCAGCGTCACGCGGTCCCGCCAGGGCGCCAGCCGCTCCTCCGCCGCCTCAATGGCGGCCATATCCCGGTCGATGCAGTAGAGATGTCCTGTGGTCAGCCGCCGGGCGATCTCCCGGGAGTGCCCGGCCCGGCCCAGGGTGCCGTCCACATAGATTCCATCGGGCCGGACGGCCAGCCCCTCGATACATTCCGCCAACAGGACGGGCTTGTGTGTGAATTCCATCTTTTACGATTTCCTTTAAGGGAGGGGCTTCCGGGCTCTGGAGAGGGCATCCATGGCGGCGGCCATGTCGTCCTCCTGGAGCATCCGAGTCTCCCGCTCCTCCCAGGCAGCGGCGTCCCAGATCTCCGCAAAGGTGTTCAGTCCCACAATGGTGGCGGTCTTCTGCAGGCCGGCGTACTTCCGCAGGGAGGCGGGAATCAGGACCCGCCCCTGCCCGTCCGGCTCGCACTCCACGGCGTTGGCGTACAGAAGCGTCAGCGCTCTGGCCTCCGTGTAGGGCAGCTCGTCCATCTGATCGGACATCTGCTCCCACTTGGCCTGGGGGTAGATGGTCAGGCAGCCCTCGGCGCCGATGGTGATGTAAAACACCTCGCCCAGCGCCTCCCGCATATTGGAAGGAATCACCAGGCGGCCCTTGGCGTCGATGCTGTTATTGGATTTTCCCATCAGTCGCGCCATGGAATCGCCGCCCCCTTTCCCCCCTTTTTGGGCGGGAATGGAGAAAGGTGACACTTGTATGCCTCTTCCACCCACTTTTCCCCACCACGTATTTTGAGTATACGGAATTCCGGCGGGAATTGCAAGCATTTTTTTCCGGCAGAAACCGCCGAAAATCGAACATCTTTTCTATTTTCTCTTCCGTTTTTTGGAAATCTATTCTCCCGCTTGTTGGTTTACGTAAAATCAGAAAATCCCCCTGGCACAACATCTTGTGTCAGGGGGATCAATTTGGCAATATTACTACTATATCTTGTGATCTCACAAAAAGTTCCCAGTCAGACTTCGTCAAAATTTACAAAATTTATCCGGGGAGCTCCGGTCCTCTTTTGGTAAATCTTCCATTACGAATTCTCTGTTCCGTCGGGTCTCTGCTCCAATTTGGCCCTTTGTTCCTGGATTTTCTCCGCCGAGGCGGTGCGGAACTGCATCCGGGACTGCTTCACCTCATCCAGGGCCGCCTGGACGGCCTCCTCCGTGCGGGCCAGCGCGTCCTCGGCGTACTCGTTGGCCACCTGATAGAGCTGGCGGGAGCGGTCCTCGGCCCGGGCAATGATCTGCCGGGCCTTCTCCTTGGCGGCGTAGAGCACCTCGCTGTCGGAGATCTTGGCGCGGGCCTCCAGCTCCGCCTGGCGCATCATCCGCTCCACGTCCCGCTTGGCGTCCTCCACGTACTTCTCCCGCGCGGCCAGCAGCTCCTGGGCCCGCTTGACCTCGATGGGCAGCTGGGCCCGCAGCTCATCCAGCAGATCCAGCATCTCATCCCGCTCCACAATGCTCATGCCCGGCTTCAGCGCCGGGGCCTTAGCCTCTTCAATCCGTTCATACAGCATATCAATCAGCCGGTTGATGTCACTGCTTGCCATACAGCTCACACTCCTTTTCACTCATGATCTCCCGCACTAGCGGAACCACCGGCGCGGGAAGGTACTGTTCCAGAGGCTGACGGTAGCGGATCATCTCCCGCACCATGGAAGAGCTGAAATGCTGATAGGGGGCGCTGGCGGGCAGCATCAGCGTCTCCAGCTGGGGGTGAATCCCCCGGTTGATGGAGGCCATCTGATACTCCGCGTCAAAGTCCGCCGTACCCCGGACGCCCCGGATGATGACCCGCGCGCCGTGGTCCACGGCGAAGTCCGCCAGCAGGCCCGGCCACAGGTCCGCCTTCACATTGGGCAGCTCCGCCACGGCGGTCCGCACCAGCAGAAGCTTCTGCTCCGGCGTAAACATCTGGCTGCGCTTTTCCGCGTTGGGACTGACGCATACCCACACCTGGTCAAAGCAGGCCGCCGCCCGCCGGATGATATCCAAATGCCCCAGCGTAATGGGGTCGAAGCTGCCGGAGCAGACTGCTGTTCTCATGGGTTCTCTTCCTCATTCTTTCGGTTTTCGTCCCGGCGCAGAACCGTCAGGCCGATTTTGCCGTACCGGTACACCCGGCCGCGGCAGCCCGCGGGCACCGGCGGCGGCTCGTCCGCAGGGTGTTCTGCGACAATTATACCATGCGGATTCAAAATGTCAAACGCCGCCAGGGCACAGCGGTTCAAAACTTCCTCCAGCAGGCCCGTCCCATAGGGCGGGTCCAGGAAGATGAGGTCAAAGGTCTCCGTGGTCCGCGTCAGGTAGTCCACCGCGTTTCCGCAGATCACCTGGGCCCGGTCCCCCAGGTTCGTGAGGGCCAGATTCTCCCGGACCAGCCGCGCCGCGTCCTGCCGCATGTCCAGAAAGACCGCAAAGGCCGCCCCACGGCTGAGGCACTCAATCCCCAGCTGTCCCGTGCCGGCAAAGAGATCCAGCACCCGGCGGCCCTCGATCTCAAACTGGAGGATGCTGAACAGCCCCTCCTTCACCCGGTCGGTAGTGGGACGGGTCTCCTGTCCCGCCAGCTCCTTCAAACGGCGGCCCCGGGCGGAGCCGGTAATCACACGCATGGGCTTCTCCTCCTTGCTCAAAAACGCCTCTGCCCCGGATCGAGACACGGCGATGTTCCGGACAAGCCCGGTTCCGTCTATTCTACGGCAAATTCCCCAGCTTTTCAATAGCAAAATGCCCCTTTTTTCACATTTATTTTGTGATATAGTCAAAACACTTGAAAATCGGTATCCGATTTTCAAGGCGGGCGAGGCCGCCGGCACATCCATGTGCCGTGTTTTGTCTATGAAGTCCA
>JAAWIL010000058.1 GCA_022796315.1 Oscillibacter sp.
CTTCATAGGAAACGCATGGGCGCTTTGCGCCCTGGCGGACCAAAGGTCCGCCGGTTGAAAAGAAGCATCTGCTTCTTTTCAACTGCGTTAACTATATCATGAAGGCACTTCCAAAAAATAGCCGTATCCGACCGCGCGCCTGACCGGAAGGAACGCCCCGTAGGGCCCGGACCCTGGCCGGGCCAATCCCCCCGCAACCTCCAGACCTCCCTCAGGACGGCAGACCCCGTAGGGCCCGGACCCCCGGCCGGGCCAATCCCTCCCCCGATGCACCGGGTTTCCCATTGGACGGGTGTCCCCAATACGCCGCCGAACCCCTCAAATTTACGAAAAATCGCGGAAACCTCTTGACCTTCAAGTCCCTTTATACCTTATACTTCCCCCAAAAGGAGGCGATTTTGATGACCAGCAAAGAAATCGAGTTTCGCTCCGGCGTGCCCCGGGCCAACATCCGCTACTACGAGGCGGAGGGCCTGCTGACGCCCCAGCGGCTGAAAAACGGCTACCGGTCCTACAGCGAGGAGGACCTGGCGCAGCTGGAGAAGATCAAGCTTCTGCGGCGGCTGGGGATCGGCATCGAGGCACTGCGGGACTTGCAGCGGGGCGGCGCGGAGCTCTCCGCCGTGCTGGACCGGCGGCTCCGGGAGCTGGAGGGGGAGCAGGCCTCCCTCTGCCGGGTGAGCCAGGTCTGCGGGAACCTGCGGGGAGAAGCGCCCACCTTCGAGACTCTGGAGCCGGCGAAGTACCTGGAGGCCCTGGACGCCCCGTTCCCCCAGGGGGAGCCCCAGCCCGCCTCCCCGCCCCTGCCGGAGGCGGACGCCCTGCCGGTGGTCACCAATCTCTGGCTGCGTCTGGCGGCCCGGGAGCTGGACTTTTTTTTCCTTCTGCTTCTGGTCGTCACGGTGTTCTCCCTGCTGGGCCGGAATCCCTCCCGTCTGGCGGGGATGGGCCTTCCGGCGGGACTGCTGCTGGAGCTTGCGCGGCTGCTGCTGGAGCCGCTGCTGCTGCACCTCTTTGCCACGACGCCGGGCAAGGCCCTCCTGGGTCTGCGGATCACCCGGCCGGACGGCGGGAAGCTCTCCTACGGCGAGGGGATCGCCCGCCACCTGCACATGCTGTGGGGAGCCCTGGGGCTCGGGATTCCCATCTGGTCCTGGATTCAGATCTACAAGTGCTGCAAGCGCTGGTCGGAGGGGGAGCCCCAGCCCTGGGACGTAGGGCTGGCCTATACCGCCCGGCCCTTCCGGTGGAAGCGGCACCTGGGCGGGGCGGCGCTGGCGTGTCTCGGGGTACTGGCCGTGGCGGAGACCCTCAACAGCTTCTCCCAGCTGCCGCCCCACCGGGGGGATCTGACCGTGGCGGAGTTCGCGGAGAACTACAACCGCCAGGCGGCCTATCTCCAGGGCGGCTCCAGGTACTCCCTGGACGAGGCGGGCCAGTGGCAGGTGACTCCGGACCCGCCGGGGACCTTTTCCGTCAACCTGGCGGGGGACTGGCAGACAAAGCGCCTCACCTATACCCTGGAGGACGGGGTTCTGAAGGCCGTCACCCTGGAGTACGCCGTGGAGAACACCGACAGCTGGATGGCCCTCCCCACCGACACCGTGATGACCGTGGTGACCGCCTTCGTCTGGGCCCAGGAGGGGGCGCCCTTCTGGACCTCCGGCCGGAAGCCCCTGATCCGCGCGCTGGACAGCGCCGCCTGGGAGCGGGACTTCACCCTGCGGCAGGACGGCGCGGACATCACCTGGGAGATCGACATGCGGAACTTCGACCTCCTCAGCGGCATCGGATGGATCACTCCCCGCGACGAAACCGACAACGCCCTCTCCCTCCGCTGTACCATCGCGCTGGAGGAATGAGGCGGCGGAAGCAGCAGAGGGGCGGACCGATGGTCCGCCCCTTGTTTCCGCGAAGGGTACTTATGGGGCTCCGCCGCCCCCTTGGCTCCCCGGCCAGAGGGCCGGGCCCTGCCGCTGAGGGAAATCCGGATCTCGCGGGGGACGGGTTGGGACAGCGCCCCCCTTGCAGCAGATCCCGGCGGCAAAATCCGCGCCCGGACACGCCCCCCCGCGAATCCAGGATTGCAAACGCCGGGCGCAGGGTGTAAAATCTCCCTATCTGACCGGCCGTTTCCCCGCTCCTTTGTGCAAGCGGGAGAATTTTTCTCTTATTACCGAATTAGCGCTTTACTTTGCTAATAAAATAAAGTACACTGTCCTCAAGGAATCATGCCTGGGAGGGTACCGGATATGGAATTGGATTTGAATCTCTTAAAGCCCCAGGAGCGGGCGTCCCTGCGGCTGCGGCTGCTGTATGAACAGGCGGGCTTCCGCCAGTACCACATGGGCCGGTTTGAGGAGTATGGGCTCTATCAGGAGAACCGGCGCTTTCTGGCCAGCGATCAGGTCCTCACCTTCACGGATCTGGACGGCCGGCTGCTGGCGCTGAAGCCCGACGTGACCCTCTCCATCGCCAAGAACGCCCCGGTGGAGGCGGGCAGCTGCGGGCGTTTTTACTACCTGGAAAACGTCTACCGCCCCAGCCAGGAGAGCCACACCTTCCGGGAGATCCATCAGATGGGCCTGGAGTGCATCGGCGCGGTGGACGGCGCGGTGACCGCCCAGGCGGTGTCCCTGGCCATCCAGAGTCTGGCCCTGACGGGCCGGGACTTCGTGCTGGAGCTGAGCCACATGGGCTTTGTCACCGGGCTCCTGGACGCCGTGGGGGCCCCGGAGGCCATCCGCCCCCGGCTCCTGACCTGCATCCGGGACAAGAACCGCCACGAACTCCTGGCCTGCGCGGAGGAGGCCCGTCTCTCCAGGCAGGGCGGCGACGCCCTGTGCCGCCTGGGGGAGCTGGCGGGGGACTGGGAGACGGTCCTCGCCGCCGCGGAGCCCCTGGCCCTCAACGCCCCCATGGGGGCGGCCCTCCAGGAGCTGCGGACCCTCTGCGCGTCCCTGGGGGAGGAGGCCCGGCAGGTGAAGCTGGACCTGTCCCTGGTCAACGACATGGACTACTACAACGGCCTGGTGCTCCAGGGATACCTGGCGGGCCTGCCCAGGGCGGTGCTCCGGGGCGGACGGTACGACCCCCTGGCGGAGCAGTTCCGCCCCAACGCCCGGGCCATCGGCTTTGCCCTGTACCTGGACGAGCTGGCCCGCCCGGACGGCGCGGCGGAGTCCTCCGGGGAGCGCTCCATGCTCAGCGTGGCCCTGCCCAAGGGGCGGCTGGGGGACCGGGTCTACGCCCTGCTGGCGGACGCCGGCTATGGGTGCCCGGAGGGCTACAGCGACACGAGGAAGCTGGTGGTGGAGAACCGGGAGGCCGGCATCCGCTACTTCCTGGTCAAGCCCAGCGACGTGGCCATCTATGTCCAGCATGGCGCGGCGGATGTGGGCATCGCGGGCAAGGACATTCTCTCCGAGTCCGGCGCGGACGTCTACGAGCTCCTGGACACGGGTCTGGGCCGGTGCCGGATGTGCGTGGCGGGGCCGGAGGACTTCCGGGACGACCCCAGCCGCACCCTGCGGGTGGCCACGAAGTTCGTGAACATCGCCAAGGACTACTACGCCGCCCAGGGGCGGGATATTGACATCATCAAGCTGAACGGCTCCATTGAGCTGGCGCCCATTCTGGGCCTCAGCGATGTGATTGTGGACATTGTGGAGACCGGGACCACTTTAAAGGAGAACCACCTGAAGGTGCTGACGGAGTTCCTGCCCATCTCGGCCCGGTTCATCGCCAACCGGGCCAGCTACCAGTTCAAGCACCGGGAGATCGAGGCCCTGCTGGGCCGTTTGACGGAGGTGACGAACCCATGATGCGGATTCTGGACTTTGACACGCTCCGCCCGGAGGAGTTTCTCAACCGGGACATCCAGGCGGAGGAGGACGTCTCCGCCGCCGTGGACGAAATTCTGGCGGAGGTCCGGCAGCGGGGCGACGCGGCCCTGCGGGACTATACCCGGCGCTTTGACGGCGCGGAATTGACGGACCTCCGGGTGAGCGCCGAGGAATTCAGCGCCGCCAGAGCGGCCGTGGACCCCGCTTTTCTGGAGACCCTGCAAAAGGCGGCGGAGAACATCCGCCGGTTCCATGAGCGGCAGAGGCACAACGGCTTCCTCCTGGCGGACCAGGCCGGAATTGTCATGGGCCAGCGGTGGACCCCCATTGAAACGGTGGGCATCTGCGTGCCCCGGAGCCCGGAGGCCTTTCCCTCCACCATTTTGATGAACGCCATTCCGGCGCGGATCGCCGGAGTGCAGACTATTGTGATCGTCACGCCTCCCCGGCCGGACGGAACCGTCAGCCCGGAGGCCCTGATGGCGGCGGAGCTGGCGGGGGCGCCGGAGGTCTTCAAGCTGGGCGGCGCCCAGGCCGTGGCGGCATTGGCCTACGGCACCAAGACCGTGCCCCGGGTGGACAAGATCGTGGGCCCCGGGGGAATCTTCGTGGCCACGGCCAAGCGGAAGGTCTTCGGCCGGGTGGATATCGACATGATCGCGGGCCCCAGCGAGATCCTGGTGCTGGCGGACGGGAAGTCCAACCCCGCCTGGGTGGCGGCGGACCTCCTGAGCCAGGCGGAACACGACGCGCTGTCCTCCGCCGTGCTGGTGACGGACAGTGCCGCCCTGGCGGAGGCGGTCCAGGCGGAGACGGAGCGCCAGCTGGCGGATCTTCCCCGGGCGGAGACTGCCCGAAAGTCCCTGGAGGACAACGGAAAAATCCTTGTGACGGACAGCCTGGACAAGGCTGTGGAGGCGGTGAACCTCATCGCCCCGGAGCACCTGGAGCTGTGCGTGGACGAGCCCTTCGCCCTGCTGCCCCGGATCAAGCACGCCGGGAGCATCTTCCTGGGGCGGTTCACGCCGGAGGCCCTGGGGGACTATTTCGCGGGGCCCAATCACACCCTGCCGACCTCCGGGACGGCCCGGTTCTCCAGCCCCCTGGGGGTGGACGACTTCCTGAAGCGCTCCAGCTTCCTCTGCTATGACCAGGCGGCCCTGAGCGGCTGCGCGGAGCGAATCGCGGACTTTGCCCGCCGGGAGGGACTGGAGGGCCATGCCCGGTCGGCCCTCTCCCGGCGCGAGGACGCCTTTGCCCCCAACCGGGGAGACCCCCTCCCCAACCCCTCATCGAAAGGATGTGCGTTATGAGCCGCTTTCTCTCCCCTGAGGCCGCCCTTCTGGCGCCCTATACCCCCGGCGAGCAGCCCCAGGACCAGCAGTACATCAAGCTGAACACCAACGAGAGCCCCTTTCCTCCCTCGCCCAAGGTGCTCCAGGCCCTCTCCCGGGCGGAGCTCTTGAAGCTGAACCTCTACTCAGACCCCGCCTGCGCCCGGCTGAACGAGGCCATTGCCCGGCGCTATGAGCTCTCGCCGGAGCACGTGATCTCCGGCAACGGCTCCGACGAGCTGCTGGCCTTCGCCTTCCGGGCCTTCTGCGGGAAGGGGCGGCCGGTGGCCTACGCGGACATCACCTACGGCTTCTACCAGGCCCAGGCGGCCCTCTTCGGCCTGGACGCCCGGATCATCCCCCTGCGGGAGGACTTCTCCCTCTGTGTGGACGACTATATGGACTTTCCCGGTACCATCGTCATTGCCAACCCCAACGCCCCCACCGGCATAGCGGCGCCCCGGGAGGACATCCAGCGCCTGCTGGAGGCGGACCCGGACCGGGTGGTGATTGTGGACGAGGCCTATGTGGATTTCGGCGCGGAGAGCTGCGTGCCCATGATCTTCCGCCACGACAACCTCCTGGTGGTCCAGACCATGTCCAAGAGCCGGTCCCTGGCCGGGGGGCGCCTGGGCTTCGCCCTGGGCAGTCCCGCCCTGATCGACGGGCTGAACCGGGTGAAATACAGCTTCAACCCCTACAATGTCAACCGCCTGAGCATTCTGGCCGGCAGCGCCGCCATGGCGGACGAGGACTACTTCCGGAGCTGCTG
Source organism: Oscillibacter sp. (assembly GCA_022796315.1). GTDB lineage: Bacteria > Bacillota > Clostridia > Oscillospirales > Oscillospiraceae > Oscillibacter. The sequence goes on from JAAWIL010000058.1 coordinate 5,952, forward strand.
CCGGACCATCCAGGAGAACCGGGCCTGGACGGCCCGGGCGCTGGAGGACCTGGGCTTCACGGTGCTGCCCTCTCAGACCAACTTCCTCTTCGTGAAATCGGACCGCTTCTCCGGGGAGGAGCTGTACCGGAAGCTGAAGGAGAACGGCATCCTGGTCCGCTGGTGGCCCGGCAGCGGACGGATCTGCGACTATGTCCGGATCACCATCGGCTCCCTGGAGGAGATGGCGGCCCTCACCGGTGAAATCGAACGACTTTTGGAGGAATGACCTATGCGCACCGCATCCATCCAACGGAAAACCGGGGAGACGGAGATCTCCCTGGTCCTGAACCTGGACGGCACGGGCCGGGCGGAGGTGGACACCGGCGTGGGGTTTCTGAACCACATGCTGGAGCTCTTCGCCCGCCACGGGGACTTTGACCTGACTCTCACCTGCCGGGGGGACACCCAGGTGGACGGCCACCACAGCGTGGAGGACATCGGCATCTGCCTGGGGACGGCCTTCCAGGAGGCCCTGGGGGACAAGCGGGGGATCACCCGCTACGGGCAGTTCCTGCTGCCTATGGACGAGACGCTGGTCCTCTGCGCCGTGGATCTCTCCGGCCGGGCCGTTCTGGGCTGGTCGGTGGAGCTGCCCGCCGCCAAGGTGGGGGACTTTGACACGGAGCTGGGCAAGGAATTCTGGCTGGCCTTCGTCCGCTGCTGCCCCAGCACCGTCCACATCCGGGAGCTGGCGGGGGAAAACACCCACCACATCCTGGAGGCGGTGTTCAAGGGCATGGGCCGGACTTTGAAGATGGCCGTGTCCCCGGACGAAAAACACCGGGACGAGATTCCCAGTACAAAGGGTGTGCTGTAAAATGATTGCGATTGTAGAATACGGCGTGGGGAACCTGTTCTCCCTGTGCTCCAGCCTGCGGGCCCTGGGGGCGGAGGCGGAGGTCACCGGGGACCCGGCGCGGCTCCGGGCGGCGGAGCGGATCATCCTCCCCGGCGTGGGGGCCTTTGGCGACGCCAGGAGAAAGCTGGACGAGGCCGGGCTGGTTCCGGTCCTGCGGGAGGAGGCCTCCCGCAAGCCCCTGCTGGGGATCTGCCTGGGAATGCAGCTGCTCTTTGACCAGAGCCTGGAGTACGGGGCGCACCCCGGCCTGGGCCTGGTGCCCGGGCAGGTGGTTCCCCTGCGGGAGGATCTGGCGGACCCGGCGCTGAAGGTTCCCCACATGGGCTGGAACCGGCTGGAGATCCTGCGGGAGGACCCGCTGTTCCGGTACGCGCAAGGCGGCGAGTACGTCTACTATGTCCACAGCTTCTACGCCAAGGACTGCGCCTCCTCCACCCTGGGGGTCTCCCGGTACGGCAGCCTGGAGGTCCCCGGCCTGGTCCGAAGGGGGTGGGTCTGGGGCGCCCAGTTCCACCCGGAGAAGTCCGGGGACACGGGGCTGCGGTTGCTGAAGGCCTTCGCGGAAATCGAGGTTCCCTGATGGGCGGATCTGACCTTGCGCGGCTGGAAGAGCTTCTGGTCCGCTCCGTCCACTCCGACGGGGAGGCAGACCGCTTTTTCCTCTCCCGCCTGGACGACGCCGCGCTGGCGCGGGATCTCCTGGAGATCGCGGAGGAGAGCGAGTCCGGGGACGCGCGGATGGCGGGAGCCTATTGGATCTCCCAATGCGCCCCCTCCCTGCTGCGCCCCCTGGAGGGGCGGCTCCTGGGCCTGATGGACTGCGGCTGGGACTCCGTGGCGGTCCATGCCATGATGGCCCTGGCCAACATCCGGTCCCGGGCGGCGCTGGAGAAAATGATTGACGAGAAAATCAGACCCTGCCTGTACTGGGAGGCCGCCGCCCTGCGGTGCTACCTCCCTCCGGCGGAGGAACAGGAGGAACCCTCATGAGAAGAAAAGACCGGGAGATCACCGATCCCGAGAAGATCCGGCAGATCATTGACGGCTGCCACTGCTGCCGCCTGGGTCTGTGCGACCAGGGCCGGGCCTACCTTGTGCCGCTGAACTTCGGCTATGCCCAGGACGAAAGCGGCCAGTACACCTTCTACTTCCACGGGGCCAAGGAGGGCCGGAAGATCGACCTGATGCGGCGGGACCGCTGGGCCGCCTTTGAGATGGACATGGGCTTCCGCCTCCACGAGGCCGAGAAGGCCTGCGGCTGGACCGCCGCCTTTTGCAGCGTCACCGGCGGCGGGGAGATCACCTTCCTGGAGGAGCCCGAGGCCAAGCGACGCGCCCTGGGGCGCATCATGGCCCATCTCTCCGGCCGGGAGGACTGGGACTTCCCGGACGGGGCCGTGGAGGGCACCTGCGTCTATCAGCTGGAGGTCCGGGAGCTCTCCTGCAAGGAGCATCTCTGAGTGGAGGAAGCGATGAACGAACAGAAAAAGGGCCTGGGGTGGATTCTCTTTGGGATTCTGCTGGTGCTGGCGAGCTTGGGCGGACCGCTGCGCGTGATCGGGCTGCTTTGGATCTCCGCGGACACCCTGCGGGGCCTGGGCCTGCTCTGCGGCATCGCGGGGATCAGCTACCTCTATCTTCGAGACATCGCCCGAATCCGAAACCAGAAATAGGAGGCGTCTATGCAGATTTTTCCCGCCATCGACCTGCGGGGCGGACAGGTGGTCCGGCTCTACCAGGGCGATTATGACAAGATGACCGTCTACGGCCAGGACCCCTGCGCGGCGGCCCGGCACTTCCTGGCCGCCGGGGCCAAATATCTCCACGTGGTGGACCTGGACGGCGCCAAGGACGGTACCCCCGTGAACTATGACTCCATCGCCGCCATCGCCCAACTGGGAGGCCTCTACATGGAGGTGGGCGGCGGCATCCGAACGGAGGACCGCATCCGGCAGTACCTGGATCTGGGGGTGGACCGGTGCATCCTGGGGACCGTGGCCGTGACCCACTTTGACTTCACCGTGAAGATGGCCCAGCGGTACGGGGACCGGATCGCCGTGGGGGTAGACGCCCGGGACGGCTATGTGGCCATCAACGGCTGGAAGGAGCTGTCCCAGGAGCGGGGCGTGGACTTCTGCCGCCGCCTCCATGACGCCGGCGTCCAAACCGTGATCTACACCGACATCAGCCGGGACGGGGCGGAAGCCGGCACGAACCTGGACCTCTACCGGGAGCTGGCGGAGATCCGGGGGCTGGACATCACCGCCTCCGGCGGCGTCAGCAGCCTGGAGGAGCTGCGGGAGCTGGAGCGGACCGGCACCCGGGCCGTGATCCTGGGCAAGGCGCTGTACACCGGGCGGCTGGACCTGAAAACCGTCCTGGAGGAGGTGGGGGCATGTTAGCCAAGCGGATCATCCCCTGCCTGGATGTGCGGGACGGCCGGGTGGTGAAGGGGACGAACTTCCAGGGACTCCGGGACATGGCGGACCCCGTAGAGCTGGCGGAATTCTACAACGCTGCCGGGGCGGACGAGCTGGTGTTCTACGACATCACCGCCTCCGCCGAGGGGCGGGGCCTGTTTACGGACATCCTCCGCCAGGTGGCCGGTAAAATCTTCATCCCCCTGACGGTGGGGGGCGGCATCCGGACCCTGGAGGACTTTGACCGGGTGCTGAACTGCGGCGCGGACAAGGTCAGCGTCAACTCCGGGGCCATTGCGGACCCCTCTCTCCTCTCCGCGGCGGCCAGGAAGTACGGGGACCAGTGCGTGGTCCTCAGCATGGACGTGAAGCGGGTGGAGGGAAGGTTTCGCCTCTTCGCCAAGGGGGGCCGGGAGGACACCGGCATCGACGCCCTGGAGTGGGCCGTCCGGGGCGTGGGAGAGGGCGCGGGGGAGATCGTGCTGAACTCCATCGACACCGACGGAGTAAAGCAGGGCTTCGACCTGGAGATGCTGGACGCCCTGGCCGCCCGGGTCCGGGTGCCCATTGTCGCCAGTGGCGGAGCCGGAACCATGGAGCATTTCGCCCGGCTCTTTACGCATCCCGGCATCGACGCGGGGCTGGCCGCCTCCATCTTCCACACCCGGCAGGTGGAGATCCATGCTCTAAAGGAATTTCTGCGGGGGAGCGGCGTGGAGGTCCGGGTGTAACCGCCGACTTTCACCTGAAAAGGAGTTTTTATGAATACGAACGAATTGCGGTTTGACGAAAAGGGCTTGATCCCCGCCATTGTCCAGGATCACTACACCAAGGAGGTCCTGACCCTGGCGTACATGAACGCCGAGAGCCTGGCTATCACCATTGACGAGGGCCGCACCTGCTTCTGGAGCCGCAGCCGCCGGGAGCTCTGGCGCAAGGGGGAAACCAGCGGGAACCGCCAGCGCGTGGTCTCCATCACCGCCGACTGCGACGGCGACGCCCTGGTGGTGGAGGTGGTGAAGGACGGCCCCGCCTGCCACACCGGCGCGGAGAGCTGCTTTTTCAACCGGGTCTACCTCTCCGAAGAGCTGAAGCAGTTCAGCTACGAGGGCCTCTACCGGCTGATCCGGGGGCGGAAGACCGCTCCCCAGGAGGGCAGCTACACCACCTACCTCTTTGAAAAGGGCATGGACAAGATCCTCAAGAAGGTGGGCGAGGAGTGTACGGAGGTGATCATCGGCGGAAGCAAGGGGGACCGGGCGGAGACCATCTATGAGATCGCGGACCTGTGCTACCACGTGATGGTGCTGATGGTTCAGATGGGCATCTCCGTGGAGGACGTGACCCGGGAGCTGGAGAAGCGCCACGTGGTGGACCACAAGGTGAAGCAGGAGCGGATGCAGTAAATCCGCCGCCCCGCCGGAGACGGAACCGGTCCCCGGCCTAAAGCGCCTGTTTGGAATCTGGCGGAATGCCGGATCGATGCAGATTTTTTCGCGGGGCAAGGCGGTTTGACGCAGCAATCCTGACGGATTGCAAGGAACAGCGACGCAGTATGGCGGGAAAAAGACCCCCCAGACAGCGTTCATCGGTTGTGAATACAGGTTCTTAAACGGGCGCTAAGAGCCTGTTTAGGATCTCAGCGTGCGGGGATTGGCGAGGGGATTTTTTGTCCAGCAAGGCAAAACGCCGCCGCAATCCTGGCGGATTGCAAGGGT
>JAAWIL010000059.1 GCA_022796315.1 Oscillibacter sp.
TGACGGATGGCAAGGATTTTTAACGCAGTCAGGGCGGAAAATACGCCGCCAAGACATGCGCGGGGAGATTTTAAACAGGCTCTTAGAACCTGTATTCATGATCGAACATAGCGGCTGATTGTCTGTACAGGTTTTTGGCAAGGAAGGGGGGAGGAGCATGGATCTGTGGACCTGTGAGCGGGAACAGTGGGAGAGCGGGTTTTCCGTTCTCTGCGGTGTGGACGAGGCCGGGGCGGGCCCCCTGGCGGGTCCGGTATATGCCGCCGCCGTGATTCTTCCCCGGGCGCTGGACATTCCCGGTCTGGACGACTCCAAGAAGCTGACGGAGAAGAGGAGAGAGGCCCTGTACGAGGCCGTTACCGCCCAGGCGGCGGCGTGGTCCGTGGCTGCGGTCTCCGCAGAGGAGATCGACCGGCTGGATATCCTCAACGCCCGAATGCTGGCTATGCAGCGGGCCATTGACGGACTGTCCGTGAAACCGGACCTCTGCCTGATTGACGGAAACCGGGACCACGGTAGCCAGGTTTCCATCACCGCGCCCCATCTCACCCTGGTAGGGGGCGACGGGAAGAGCGCCTCCATCGCGGCGGCGTCCATCCTGGCCAAGGTCAGCCGGGACCGGTACGTCTCCCGGGAGCTGGACGCCCAGTATCCGCAGTACGGCTTTGCCAAACACAAGGGGTACGGCACGAAACTCCACTACGCCATGCTGGACCGGTACGGCCCCTGTCCCGCCCACCGGCGGACATTTCTGAAGAAATGGGAGGCGCGGCGGACATGAGGACGAAGGACCTGGGAGACCGGGGCGAGGCGGAGACGGCCGCCTGCCTGGAACGGCAGGGCTATGAGATTCTGGCCCGGCAGTGGCGCTGCCGGGGTGGGGAGCTGGACCTGATCGCCCGGGACCCGAAGGGAACCATCTGCTTTGTGGAGGTGAAGCTCCGGGGCCCGGGGGCCATCGGCCTGCCCCGGGAGTTTGTGGACGCTAGGAAGCAGGCGCGGCTGCGGCAGGCGGCGGCTCTGTGGCTGGCGGAGCGGGAGGAGGACGCCCCCGCCCGGTTCGACGTGGCGGAGGTCCGCGAGGAGCGGGGAAGGCTCCTGATCTCCTACCTGGAGGACGCCTTTCAATAGGCCCCGCTCCAGGGGGAGTTCCCGCGAGGGATTTCGTTTGATCCTGCATATTTTTGCAGTGTTGCAGAATGTCCATGGGGAGATTCTGTTTGCTCTGCGGCCCTGCCGCGGGGCCTTTGCCGGGGTGAGACGCCCCAGGACCTGACAGCGGCGGCGCCGCGATGCGCGAAAGGAGAGCATTTTTCAGATGAAGTATTACAGCACACGGGACAAATCGGTTCGGATGGAGGCGGCGGAGGCCGTCAAGATGGGATTGAGCCGGGACGGCGGTCTGCTGACCCCCTGCGAGATCCCCCAAGTGGATGAGGACTTCCTGGCCGGCCTGGTGCCCCTGCGCTATCAGGAGCGGGCGGCGAAGGTGATGGGACTGTACCTCACCGATTATACGGAGGAGGAGCTCCTCCGCTTTGCGGAGAATGCCTATGGACCCGAGAAGTTTGACACCCCCGCCGTGGCCCCGGTTCACACGCTGGACGCCGCCACCCACTGCCTGGAGCTCTGGCACGGGCCTACCTCCGCCTTTAAGGACATGGCGCTGCAGATGCTGCCCCAGCTCCTCTCCGCGGCCCTGCGCAAGACAGGGGAGCACAAGACGGCCTGCATCTTGGTGGCCACCTCCGGCGACACCGGCAAGGCCGCCATGGAGGGCTTTGCCGGCGTGCCCCAGACGAAGATCCTGGTCTTTTACCCCAAAGACGGCGTCTCCGCCGTCCAGGAGGCCCAGATGACTACCCAGGAGGGGGACAACGTGGGGGTCTGCGCTGTGGTGGGCAATTTCGACGACGCCCAGGCCGGCGTGAAGCGGATCTTTTCCGATGAGACCACCCGAAAGACCCTGGAGGACCGGGGCTATTTCCTCTCCTCCGCCAATTCCATCAACTGGGGCCGGATTCTGCCCCAGGTGGTGTACTACCTCTCCGCCTACTGCGATCTGGTTCGGGACGGGAAGCTCCGGATGGGGGAGAAGCTGAACTTCTGTGTGCCCACCGGCAATTTCGGCGATATTCTGGCGGCCTACTACGCGAAGCGCATGGGCCTGCCGGTGGGGAAGCTGATCTGCGCCTCCAACCGCAACGACGTGCTGACGGAGTTCCTCCGCACCGGCGTCTACGACCGCAACCGCCCCTTCCACACCACCATGAGCCCCTCCATGGACATCCTGGTGTCCAGCAATCTGGAACGGCTGCTCTTCGATCTCTCCGGTGAGAATGACGCGGAGGTCCGCGCCTATATGGACGCCCTGGCCGGGGAGGGCCGGTATGAGGTCTCCGACGGTCTCAAGGCGGCCCTGAAGGAACAGTACTGGGGCGGCTTCTGCGATGAGGCAGGCACCTCCGCCGCCATCGCGGACTACTACAAAAAGGGCTATCTCATGGATACCCATACCGCCGTGGCCGCCAGCGTCATGGACCAGTACCGGCGGGAAACGGGGGACAGGACGCCTACGGTGTTTGTCTCTACGGCATCCCCCTACAAGTTCTGCGACCATGTTCTGGCCGCCATCGGGGAGACCCCGGCGGGAGACGGCGTGGAGCTGCTGGACCAGCTGCACGGCGTCACGGGCGTACCGGTGCCCCGGCGTCTGGCGGCGCTGAAGGGCAAGCGGCGGCGCTTCGACCTGACGGCGGAGAAGGCCGGTATGGACGGCGTGGTGCTGGATTTCCTGAAGTAAGCGAGGACATGGGATGAGCAAAAAGCGTAAAAGCGAGACCCTGCCGCGATTGGAGCGGAAGTGGGGGCGGATCGTCCTGGGGCTCATGGGGCTGACCTTTGTCTGCGCCCTGCTGCCGGTGGCGATGTATTACGGACTGAAGGCGAAGTCGGCCGTCTGGCTGCTGGTAGGCGCCGCCGGGGCCATTCTCTGCATGGCCCTTGGCGTGATGCTGCGGATTCAGCATCTGCGCTGCCCCAGCTGCAAGCGGGGACTGGCCGTTCCCCAGTGGAAGCCGGGACGGCGCTATCTCTGCCCGGTCTGCCGCAAGCCGTTCCTCTACGACGACGAGCCGTGAGGAGCGGAAACGCCGGACGGAAGCAGGGGAAATCCATACAGGAAAGGGAGGGGTGACTGTGGCCCTCTATGCCATCGGGGACCTGCATCTCTCCCTGGCGGTGAACAAGTCCATGGAGGTCTTTGGGCCGGCCTGGGAGAACTATGTAAACAGAATCGAAGAGAGCCTGGCGCGTCTCACAGAGGAGGACACGCTGATCCTGGCGGGGGACACCTCCTGGGGGATGAGCCTGGCGGAGGCGGAGGCGGATTTTCGCTTCCTGGACCGCTTTCCGGGGAAGAAGTATCTCATCAAGGGCAACCACGACTACTGGTGGACCACCGCCGCCAAGTTCCACGCCTTCTGCTCCGAGAAGGGACTGACCACCTTGGAGCTGCTCCACAACAACTGCTATTTTTATGGGGACTATGCCCTCTGCGGCACCCGGGGATGGTTTTTGGAGGAGGAGCAGAAGCCCCACAACGCCAAGGTGCTGAACCGGGAGGTGGGGCGGCTGGAGACCTCTCTGGCGGCAGCGGGGGACCGGCCCATCCTGTGCTTTCTCCACTACCCGCCCCTGTACCAGGGCTACCGCTGCCCGGAGATCCTGGCCATGCTGGAGAAATACCGGGTGCGGCAGTGCTGCTACGGGCATCTCCACGGGCCCACGATCCGGCGGAGAATCGAGGGGGAGCAGGGAGATATGGCCTTTTCCCTGATCTCCGCGGACTATCTGGGATTTGTTCCGAAAAAAATTTGCGATTGATTGAAAAAGGACTAGCATTTTCGAGTTTTTTCTGATAAAATGACTTGACGCATCGGCGCGGAGCTGGTGATGAACGGAGGAATAAACAAAATGACTGTGAAAAGCTGCGAAAAAGTTGAAAAGAGCCAGGTCGCACTGACCATCGAGGTGGGTGCGGCGGAGTTTCAGGCCGCCATTGAAAAAGCATATCAGAAGATGCGCAGAAAGGTCAACGTGCCGGGCTTCCGGCCGGGCAAGGCGCCCCGGAAGCTGATCGAGGGCATGTACGGCGCAGAGGTGTTTTTTGAGGAGGCCATCAATATTGCGTTCCCCGACGCCTATGAGGCGGCGGTCAAGGAGAAGGAGCTGGAGGTCGTGGGCTATCCGGCGGTGGAGCTGGAGGGCCAGGCCACCCAGGATGGATTCACCTTCAAGGCCACGGTGCCTGTGTATCCCGAGGTGACGCTGGGCCAGTACAAGGGTCTCTCCGCACCCAAGGATGAGGTCAAGGTCACTGCCGCCGACGTGGATGAGCGGATCAAGGCCCTGCAGGACCGTAACGTCCGTCTGGTGTCCGTGGACCGGGAGGCCCAGGAGGGCGATACTGCGGTGATCGATTTTGAGGGCTTCCTGAACGGCACGCCCTTTGACGGCGGCAAGGGGGAGAACCACAGCCTGGAGCTGGGGTCTCACAGCTTTGTCCCCGGCTTTGAGGAGCAGGTCGTGGGCATGAAGGCCGGCGAGGAGAAGGACATCGACATCACCTTCCCCGAGGACTATCAGCCGGATCTGGCCGGCAAGGCCGTGGTCTTCAAGGTGAAGGTCCACGAGGTGAAGATGAAGGAAGTGCCCGAGCTGGACGACGAGTTCGCCAAGGACGTCTCCGAGTTCGACACCCTGAAAGAGCTGAAGGCCGACGTGAAGAAAAAGCTCACGGAGGAGCGTCAGAAGGCCGCCGACCGCGCCTTTGAGGACACCCTCATTGAGCAGGTGGCCGAGGGGCTGACGGTGGAGGTTCCCGACGCCATGGTGGAGAACCAGTGCCGCCAGTACCTGGAGAACTTCCGGATGCAGATTGCCCAGAGCGGCATTCCCTTTGACCAGTACATGCAGATCACTGGCAACAGCGAGGCCAAGATCCTGGAGGACGCCAAGGAGCCCGCCGGGCGCCAGGTGCGGGTGGATCTGGCGGTGGCCGCCATCATCAAGGCGGAGAACATCGAGATCTCCGACGAGGACGCTGAGGCGGAGTACCAGAAGCTGGCCGAGCAGTACAACATGGAGCTGGACATGGTGAAGAAGTACCTGCCCATGGAGCAGGTCAAGGACCAGCTGGCCAGCCGGAAGGCCGTGGAGATTGTGACGGAGAGCGCCACGGCCACGAAGCCGGAGAAGAAGGAGGCCGAGGAGGGCGAGAAGAAGCCCAAGCGGACTGCCAAGAAGGCCGAAGCCGCCGAGGAGGGCGAGAAGCCCGCCAAGAAGACCGCGGCGAAGAAAACCACCAAGAAGGCCGAGACTGAGGAGGGCGCGGAGAAGCCCAAGACTACTCGGAAGAAGAAGACCACGGAGCCCGCAGAATAAAAGCGGATATTTGCCCGGTAAATTTTACAGATTCGACACATTCTCTCATGGTACCTGTGGTATCATGAGAGAATGGTTTCTCGTTAAATCGTTTGCGTGGCTTTGCGCGGAGTTTGTTTGCGTACTTATTTGGATGCGGCGGCGGGTTTATCCCGGCTGGGATGTGGATAGAATTTCCAGAGAAACACGTCCCGCCCGGTACGGTGTCCCACCAGAGGAACCGCGCGGGACCAGGCGGGCCGGCAATGGCCGGCGGCCACAGAAGAACGGAGGTTTTCAAAAGTGAGTTTAGTCCCTTATGTTGTGGAACAGACCAACCGGGGAGAGCGGTCCTATGACATTTTCTCCCGTCTGCTGAACGACCGGATCATCTTCCTGGGGGAGGAGGTCAACGCCACCACGGCCAGTCTGGTGGTGGCCCAGCTTCTCTACCTGGAGGCCCAGGACCCCGACAAGGATATCCAGCTGTATATCAACAGCCCCGGCGGCTCTGTCACCGACGGCATGGCCATCTATGACACCATGCAGTATATCAAGTGCGACGTGTCCACCATCTGCGTGGGCATGGCCGCCAGCATGGGCGCGTTCCTGCTCTCCTCCGGGGCCAAGGGCAAGCGCATTGCCCTGCCCAACGCGGAGATCATGATCCACCAGCCCTCCGCCGGCACCCAGGGCCAGATCACCGATATGGCCATTCACCTCAAGCGGCTGGAGATCATCAAGAAGCGGATGAACCGGATTCTCTCGGAGAACACCGGCAAGTCCATCGAGGAGGTCACCGCCGCCTGCGAGCGGGACAACTTTATGAGCGCCGAGGAGGCCCTGGAGTTCGGCCTGGTGGACAAGATCCTCTCCGCGAAAAAGTAAGAGTCTGGATCTCTAAACGAAACTGCCGGCCGGGCGATGGTTTTTTTGCCGGCCAAGGCGGAAAATACGCCGCAAAGACGGCGTTTGAGATTGGGAATACAGGTTCTAAGAACAAAGAAACTGAGGTAGCAAAACATGAGCGACGACGCCAAAAAGGCCCTGCGCTGTTCCTTCTGCGGAAAGCATGAAAACCAGGTGCACCGGATGATCCAGGGTCCCGGTGTGCGCATCTGTGACGAGTGTGTGCAGCTGTGCATGAGCATCCTGAACGATGGATTTGACGGCGCGGACGCGGCTCCTCTGGAGGAGCTGGACCATCTGCCGGCTCCCCAGGAGATCCGGGATGTGCTGGATCAGTATGTCATTGGGCAGGACTCTGCCAAAGTGGCTCTGGCGGTGGCGGTATATAACCACTATAAGCGGGTCTACTTCGGCGGAGACGAGGATGTGGAGCTGCAAAAGAGCAACATCTTGATGCTGGGGCCTACGGGCTCCGGCAAGACCCTGTTCGCTCAGACCCTGGCCCGGATTTTGAAGGTGCCCTTCGCCATTGCCGACGCCACCACCTTGACGGAGGCCGGCTACGTGGGCGACGATGTGGAGAACATCCTTCTGCGGCTACTCCAGGCCGCCGACTTTGACGTGGAGCGGGCGGAGCACGGCATCATTTATGTGGATGAGATCGACAAGATTGCCCGGAAGAGCGAGAATACCTCCATTACCCGGGATGTCTCCGGTGAGGGCGTTCAGCAGGCATTGCTGAAGATCATCGAGGGAACCGTGGCCAACGTGCCGCCCCAGGGCGGCCGGAAACACCCCCACCAGGAGTTCATCCAGATCAACACCCGCAACATCCTTTTCATCTGCGGCGGCGCCTTCGACGGTCTGGAGAAGATCATCGAGCGCCGGCTGGATCAGAAGAGCATCGGCTTTGGCGCCAACATCCAGGGGAAGAAGGAGAAGGACCTGAGCCGGATTCTCCACGAAGTCCAGCCCCACGACATCCTGAAGTTTGGCATCATCCCGGAGCTGGTGGGCCGCCTGCCGGTGATCGCGCCGCTGAACGCCCTGAAACGGGAGGATCTGGTGCGGATTCTCCAGGAGCCCAAGAACGCCCTGGTGAAGCAGTACAAGAAGCTCTTCGAGTATGACGAGGTGGAGCTTGGGTTTGCGGAGGGCGCGCTGGAGGCCATTGCCGACAAGGCCATCGAGCGCAGCATCGGCGCCCGGGGTCTCCGGGCCGTTATGGAGGGGCTGCTGACCCAGGTCATGTACGACATTCCCTCGGACCCCACGGTGGTCAAGGTGGTCATCACCCAGGACTGCGTGGAGGGGAAGGGGGGACCGGAGGTGACCCGGGACCCCAAGAAGGTAAACTATTCCGTGAAATTGAACACCGGCAAGGGGGGGAGATCCGGTCCCGCCCCCAGGTCGGCGTCCTGAGGGAACGAGGAAAGGGGACGACACCCCTTTCCTTGTTTTTGACTTCCAAGAAATGGAGGGTGCGCTATGGAACCCAGAAACATTCCCATCCTGGCCCTGCGCGGTCTGACGGTATTTCCCCATATGTCCCTGAGTTTTGATGTGGAGCGGCGGATTTCCATCCGGGCGCTGGAGCGGGCCATGGAGGCGGATCAGGAGATCTTCCTGGTGACCCAGCGGGAGATCAACCACAGTCTGCCGGAGGAGAAGGACCTCTATGAGATCGGCACCGTTTCCCACATCACCCAGATCCTGCGGCTGTCCGCGGGAGCCGTCCGGGTCATGGTGGAGGGGGGCAGCCGGGCGCGGCTGCGGCGTCTGTGGCAGACGACGCCTTTCCTCCAGGGCAACGTGGAAGAGCTGGACGAGGCTGCGGTGTCCGAGTCCTTCCAGCGCAGTCCGCGCACGGAGGCGCTGCTGCGGCAGGCCTGGAACCTCTTTGGGGAGTATGTGGAGCTCTCCGGCGGTATGGCCGAGGAGATTGTGGCCACGGTGATGGACTGCCAGGACGTGGGGTATTTGGCGGATTTCATCGCCCAGAATATCACCCTGCGCTTTGCCGACAAACAGGAGATCCTGGAGGAGCTGTCCCCCTTCCTGCGCCTGCGGAAGCTCAATGGCTTTCTGGCCAGGGAGTGCGACGTGCTGGGCTTTGAGCACCAGATGGAGAGCAAGGTCCGGGACCAGCTGATCCGCACCCAGAGGGACCAGATCCTGCGGACTCAGATCCGGGTGCTGCAAAATGAGCTGGGGGAGGACGATGACGATGAGCTGGACCGCTACCGGGAGCGCATCGCGGAGCTCCAGCTGGAGGAGGACACGGAGAAGCACCTGATGAAGGAGGTCACCAAGCTCTCCAAACAGCCCTACTCCAGCGCGGAGGCGTCGGTGATCCGGAACTACCTGGATGTGTGTCTGGAGATGCCCTGGAACACCATGACCCGGGAGCGGGTCAGCGTGGAGGCCGCCCGGAAGGTCCTGGAGAAGGAACATTTCGGCCTGGAGAAGGTGAAGGAGCGCATCCTGGAGACCATCGCCGTGCGGCAGATGAATCCGGACAGCCGGGGGCAGATCCTCTGCCTGGTGGGCCCTCCCGGCGTGGGCAAGACCTCCATCGCCATCAGCGTGGCCAAGGCGCTGAACCGGAAGCTGGCCCGGCTGAGCCTGGGCGGTGTCCGGGACGAGGCGGACATTCGCGGGCACCGGAAGACCTACATAGGCGCCATGCCCGGCCGGATCATTGAGGCCATCAGCCGCAGCGGGTCCATGAATCCCTTGCTGCTGCTGGACGAGATCGACAAGTTGGGCAGCGACTATCGGGGCGACCCGGCTGCGGCGCTGCTGGAGGTCCTGGACAGCGAGCAGAACCACAGCTTCCGGGACCACTACCTGGAGATTCCTGTGGATCTGTCCAAGGTGTTGTTCATCACCACCGCCAACACCACCGACACCATTCCCCGGCCCCTGCTGGACCGGATGGAGGTGATCCGCCTCACCAGTTACACGGACGAGGAGAAGGTACAGATCGCCCGCCGCTACCTGCTGCCCAAACAGATGAAGGAGCACGGACTGAAAAAATCCGCCCTGCGCCTGGACGATCAGATCCTGCGGGCCATCATCCGGGACTACACCCGGGAGTCCGGGGTGCGGCTTCTGGAGCGGCGGTTGGCGGCTCTGTGCCGGAAGGCGGATATGCGCCTGCTGACAGGGGATGTAAAGCGAATTGCCGTTACAGAAGAGGAGCTCCCGAAGCTGCTGGACTGCCCGCCCTATCCCCCCGCCCTCCACACGGAGCGGGAGGAGATCGGGGTCGTAAACGGCTTGGCCTGGACAGAGTCCGGCGGGGAGATTTTGGAGGTAGAGGTCAACGTGATGGAGGGCACCGGCAAGCTGGAGCTCACCGGCAACCTGGGAGACGTGATGAAGGAGTCCGCTCAGGCCGCCATGAGCTGTCTCAGAAGCCGGGCGGCGGCCCTGGGGATCGAGGGGGACTTCTACAAGACCAAGGACGTCCACGTCCACTTTCCCGAGGGCGCGGTGCCCAAGGACGGTCCCTCCGCCGGCATCGCCGTCACCACCGCCATGCTCTCGGCTCTGACAGACCGGCGGATCAAGGCGGGAATCGCCATGACCGGAGAGGTCACCCTGCGGGGCCGTGTGCTGTCCATTGGCGGGCTGAAGGAGAAGACGATGGCGGCCCTGCGCAGCGGCATCACCACCGTGCTGATTCCCAAGGACAATGTCCGGGACCTGGAGGAGATTGACCAGACGGTCCGGGCGGCGCTGGAGTTCATCCCGGTGGGCACGGTGGACGAGGTCTTTGCCGCGGCGATGTGTCCGGACCGGGACGCGGTTCGGGAGGAAGTGGCCGGCCATGTGGCGGTGTTTCAGTCCCGTAATCAGGAGCTGGACAGCGTCCTGCGGCAGTGAGGAGTGTGTCATGTCTTTAAATTTTGCGAAGGTGGAGTTTCTGCGCTCCGCCGCCAGCCAGTCCGGATTCCTGCGGGACGGCCTGCCCCAGTTCGCCTTCGCGGGGCGGTCCAATGTGGGCAAATCCTCTGTGATCAACCGCCTGGTGGGCCGAAAGAACCTGGCCTATGTGGGCGCGTCCCCCGGCAAGACCACACAGATCAACTACTTCCTGGTGGACAAAGGCGCTTACCTGGTGGACCTGCCGGGCTATGGATATGCCCGGGTCTCCAAGGAGGAGAAAGAGCGCTGGGGACGGCTCATGGAGAGCTACTTCCGGGAGGGGGGAGACCTCATCACCACGGGCGTTCTGATTGTGGACATCCGCCACAAGCCCACGGAGAACGACCTGACCATGCACCGCTGGTTCCGGGAGACGGGCTGCCCGGAGATCGTGGTGGCCAACAAGCTGGATAAGCTGAAGAAGAGCCAGGTGGACCCGGCGCTGGCCCTGATCCGGGATACTCTGGAGATGACCGAGACGGATACCCTAGTTCCGTTCTCCGCGGAGAAGGGGACGGGGAAGGAGGACCTGATCCGCCTGCTGAACGCCGCCTGCGAGCGGTGAGAGAAGCGATGAGCAAGAGGAACGGCAGCAGCCGTTCCTCTTGCTCTGTTTGGATTGGTATAGTCACCGCAGTTGAAAAGAAGCAAATGCTTCTTTTCAACCCTGGGGCGCATAGGCGCCCCAGGGGCCGTGAAACGGCCTGACGGTGGACTTC
>JAAWIL010000060.1 GCA_022796315.1 Oscillibacter sp.
CGGTGGACTTCATAGACAAAACACGGCACATGGATGTGCCGGCGGCCTCGCCCGCCTTGAAAATCGGATACCGATTTTCAAGTGTTTTGACTATATCATTTGATCCTTCCGACCGGGCCGGACAGCCCTCACTCCTCGTCCTCCAGCTTCCGCAGGCCCGCGATATCGCTCACCGGCAGGGAGAACACCAGGGACTGCGCCTTGGTCTGCATCCCCGCCTGAGCCATTACGGCCTTCATGATCTCCCGGCGGTTCTCCGTCCTCGCCACGATGAACACCAGCTCCTTCTCCGCCGCGATGGACACGCCGAAGAACTTCCGCGCCAGCTCCGTGCCCGTGCCCTTGGCGTGGACGGAGGTGCCGCCGGTGGCTCCGGCGCTGCGGGCCGCGTCCATCACCTGGTCCGTGCAGCCCTGGTTGGTGATGACAATCAGCAGCTCGTGTGTCAGTTTCTGTTCCATATACTCCTCCGCCTCCCGCTGCAGCAGGTAGTCCCGCGCCGCCGCGCCGCCGATGCTGCTCACCGGCACCGTCATCAGAATCCCCCGGCCGGGGACGTCCAGCCACAGCTCCCGGGCCGCCCGGCGCACCAGCTGCGGCGACCGGGGCGCCATGCACAGCAGCACCGCCTTCTCCGTGGCCTCCAGGCCCAGGCAGTCCAGGATCTCCGTTGTGGCGGTGCCCCGGCCCAGGGCCGTCAGCACCAGGGGGATTCCCTGGGATTGATACCAGGCGGCGAACTCCCCGCTCCGGTTCCGGTCTGTGATGGTAATCATCAGGACAGCTCCGCCCACGGCAGACGCCCCCTTTCTGTGTAATCTCTGAACGCGCCGGGAGATCCGGCCCTCACAGCTCGATGACCTCTTCCTCCTCCGGCTCCTCCGCGCCCCGGGCCCGCTCCGCCCGCCTCAGGCGGATCTGATACAGCAGTCCCAGCAGCTGGATGGTCAGCAGCGGCGTCATGGCCACCATGGCCACCACGCCGAAGGCGTCGGTGACCACATTGCCCCCCAGGGCCTCGCAGGCGCCCATGGCGAAGGGCAGCAGGAAGGTGGCCGTCATGGGGCCGGAGGCCACGCCGCCGGAGTCGAAGGCAATGGCGGTGAACATATCCGGCACCAGGAACGACAGCGCCAGAGCCGCCAGGTAGCCCGGCACCAGGAACCAGACGATGGAGATCCCCGTCAGCACCCGGGTCATGGCCAGGCCGATGGACACCGCCACGCCAATGGAGAGGCTGGCGCTCATGGCCCTGCCGGGAATGGCCCCGGAGGTGATCTCCTCCACCTGCCGGTTCAGCACATGTACCGCCGGCTCCGCCTGGACGATGAACCAGCCCATCAGCATGCCGATGGGGATCAGCACCCAGTTCCAGGACAGGGCGGCGATCTGCCGGCCCAGGTAGGTGCCCGCCGGCATGAAGCCCACGTTGACCCCGGTGAGGAAGAGCACCAGTCCAAGGTAAGTATATAGGAGACCGATCACAATTTTCAACAGTTTTTTTCGGTTTAACCGCAAAGAGACGATTTGAAACACGGCGAAGAAGACCGCGATGGGGGCCAGGCATACCGCCACCTCCCGGATATACTCCGGAAGGCTCCCGGTGAAGAGGCCCCACAGCACCCGGGTATCCTCCGCCCGGGGCACCGCCGCGGGCACGTAGGTCCCGGAGGCCGGGTATGCCAGCGCCAGAATCAGCACCGCCAGAACCGGCCCCACGGAGCACAGGGCCACCAGGCCGAAGCTGTCCCGGGAGGCGTTGGCGTCGCTCCGGATGGAGGACACGCCCAGGCCCAGGGCCATGATGAAGGGCACCGTCATGGGCCCCGTGGTGACGCCGCCGGAGTCAAAGGCGATGGCCCAGAAGTTCTCCGGCACAAAGAGGGCCAGCACGAACACCGCCCCGTAAAAAAACACCAGCATCCACTGCAGGGGCACCCGGAAGAGAATCCGCAGCAGGGCGATCACCAGGAAGATTCCCACGCCCACCGCCACGGCCCCCACCAGAATCCCGCCGGGGATGCCGGGCACCTGCACCGCCAGCACCTGGAGATCCGGCTCGGACACGGTGATGATGACGCCGATCAAAAGGCTCACCGCCACCACCACGGAGAGCTTCCGGGACTTCGTCATCTGGGCCCCCGCCCGCTCGCCGATGGGGGTCATGGCGCTCTCGGCGCCCAGGGTGAACAGCCCCATCCCCAGAATCAGCAGCACCGCCCCCACCAAGAAGGCCAGCAGCGTGTCCGCAGGCACCGGGGCGGCGGTGAAGCACAGCGCCAGCACAATGGCGGTGATGGGCAGCACGGAGGCCAGGGCCTCCCGGATCTTCTCCCCCAGGATCGTCTTCGTCTTGTCCAGGGCCTCCCGCCAGTTCTCCCGCAATCCCCTCACCGTCCCTTCCCGCAGCCGGATGGAAAGCCTTTATAGTCACCACAGCTGAAAAGAAGCAAATGCCTCTTTTCAACCCTGCGGCAGACTTCACAGGCAAAACACAGCCGATTTTCAAGCGGTTTGACTATTCCTTCCGAACTGTAAATTCGTAAACAATATATCATAGAATCCGTCTTCCCTTCAAGGAAGCCTGGCATCTTTTAACAGGATATTTACAAAGCCCCGCCCCGGCCGCCCCGTGGATTTCATTGAAAATCCACGAAAAACACCCGCAGAACCTGTCCATTCCTCCAAAATTCATCTTTGGTGCTTTCGCCGCTTCTCAAGTCCGGCAGGAATCGCTATAATACATACTGAGGTATTTTGCCTTATCCTCTCAACATTATCACGAAAAGGAGCGGTGACATGGACATTTTCTCCGTCTTTACCCTCTGCGGCGGTCTGGCGTTCTTTCTCTATGGCATGACCACCATGTCCAAGAGTCTGGAAAAGATGGCCGGCGGCAAGCTGGAACGGCTGCTCAAGCGCATGACCTCCAGCCCCATCAAGAGTCTGCTGCTGGGCGCGGGAATCACCATCGCCATTCAGTCCTCCTCCGCTGTAACGGTGATGCTGGTGGGCCTTGTGAACTCCGGCGTCATGGAGCTGGGGCAGACCATCGGCGTCATCATGGGCTCCAACGTGGGCACCACGCTGACGGCGTGGATTCTCTCCCTCACCGGCATCGAGAGCGAGAGCGTCCTTTTGAACATGCTCAAGCCGGAGAACTTCTCCCCTCTGCTGGCCCTGACGGGCGTGATTCTCATCATGGGCTCCAAGCGGCAGCGGCGGCGGGACGTGGGCCGGATTCTGGTGGGCTTCTCCATCCTGATGTACGGCATGGAGCTGATGAAGAACGCCGTGAGCCCCCTGGCGGACATGCCGGAGTTCTCCCAGATCCTGACGGCCTTCCAGAATCCCCTGCTGGGCGTGCTGGTGGGCGCGGTGTTCACCGGCGTGATTCAGTCCTCCGCCGCCTCGGTGGGCATTCTCCAGGCCCTGGCCCTCACCGGCTCCATTACCTACGGCATGGCCATCCCCATCATCATGGGCCAGAACATCGGCACCTGCGTCACGGCCCTGCTCAGCTCCATCGGCGTCAACCGCAACGCCAAGCGGGTGTCCGTGATCCACATCTCCTTCAACGTCATCGGTACCGTGGTGGGCCTGCTCCTCTTCTTCGGCGGCGACCTGCTGTTCCATTACACCTTTATGGACCTGCCCGTGGGGGCCGTGGGCATCGCCCTCTGCCACACGGTGTTCAACGTCTTCACCACCCTGCTCCTCATGCCCTTCTCCCGCCAGCTGGAAAAGCTGGCGCGGAGACTGGTGCGCGCCGGCTCCAAGGCCGGGGAGTTCGCCTTCCTGGACCCCCTGCTGCTGCGGACGCCCAGCGTGGCCATCAGCGAGTGCGTCTCCATGTCCGGCCGCATGAGCGAACTGGCCCGGCACACCCTGAACCTCTCCCTTCAGCAGCTGTGGGAGTACAGCGAGGCCCGGGAGGCGGAGATCATTGCCAATGAGGACAAGCTGGACCTCTACGAGGACCATCTGGGCAGCTATTTGGTGCAGATCTCCCAGCACGGCGTGTCCATGGACGACATCCGCACGGTCTCCCACCTGCTCCACGCCATCAGCGACTTTGAGCGCATCGGCGACCACGCCCTGAACCTCCAGGAGTCCGCCCAGGAGCTTCACGAGAAGGCCCTGCGCTTCTCCGGCAACGCCGAACAGGAGCTCCAGGTGCTTCAGGCGGCGCTGATGGACACTGTGGACAAGTCCTTCGCCAGCTTTGAGCGCAACAGCGCCCACGCCGCCACGGAGGTGGAGCCCCTGGAGGAGACCGTGGACCGTCTCACCGAGGAGATCCGCTCCCGCCACATCTCCCGCCTCCAGGCCGGCCAATGTACCATCCAGATGGGCTTTATCCTCAACGACCTGCTGGTGAACATCGAGCGAATCAGCGACCACTGCTCCAACATCGCCGTCTCCGTCATCGAGGAGAAGCGGGATCACGTGGACCGCCACGCCTACCTCAGCAAGATGAAGGACCAGGGGGAGTTCAACGCCCTCCTGTCCGCCAATCTCCAGAAGTACAAGCTGCCGGAGAACGACCTTTGATATCTTGCCATCGTCACCGCAGCGGAAACGGAGCTGTGACTCCTTTTCAACTGACGGACCATGGGTCCGCCGATGCGCGGAGCGCATTTGCGTTTCCGCGGCCCCGTGAAAAACGGTCCCCCCTGCCAAAGGCCGGGGGGATCTTCTCACTTCTCCACAATATGCACATTCAGGTGGTTGTACGTCATCTCCACCCCCTGCTCCGCGAAGGCGGGCCGCAGCCGCTCCGACAGCGTGAACTTCACATCCAGATAGTCCGCCGCCGCGCACCAGCAGTAGATCGTGTACTCGATGGCGCTCTCGCCGTAGCCCGTGACATAGACCGCCGGGGCCGGGTCCTCCAAAATCCCCGGCGTCCCCTCCAGCGCCGCGTGGCAGGCGGCCTTCACCGCCTCGGTTCCGTCGTCGTAGGAGGCCGTGACCACCTGGGTCACCCGGCGGCGGCCCAGGGCCGTGTAATTGGTCACCTGGGAGTCCGCCAGCCCCTTGTTGGGCAGCATCACCAGAAGGCCGTCCTGCGTCACCAGCCGGGTGTGGTTCAGGGTGATCTCCTCCACGGTCCCGGCGGTGCCGGAGGCCTCGATATAGTCCCCGATGGCAAAGAGCCGGGAGGAGAGAATCACCAGCCCCCCGGCGATGTTGCCCAGCACGTCCTCCGCCGCCAGGGTGACCCCCAGGGAGGCCACCGACAGCAGCGCCACCAGGGACGTCATGTCAATGCCCAGACTCCCCACCACAATGATGGCCCCGATCAGGTACAGCACCGTCTTGATCCCGGAGAAGAGGTACTTCCGGATGCGCTGGTCCAGCTTGGACCGCTCCAGCAGCCGCCGCACCAGCTTCAGTGCGACCTTGGTCACCACCAGGCAGACCGCCAGGGTCAGCAGCGCCGAAAGCATCCCCTCCAGGGAGAGATTCATGTTCTTCGCCAGGTCCTGCAAGTTCAACGACATTCCGTCTCCTCCTGTTCCCCGCCCTGTCCCGCCAGGGACCGGTGCATCCGCTCGGTAAAGTCCACGGCGTCCGCCACCGCCGCCTCCAGCAGCGCCACGAACTGCGCCGCCCTGGGGGCCAGGCGGCCGCCCCGGGGGGCAATCCAGCCGATGCGGACGGGACTTTTGTCCGCCAGGGGCACCGTCACCACCGCCTGGCTGATGAAGCTCTCCACCAGCAGCCCGCTGCCGGTGGTGAAGGCGTCGGTCCGGGCCAGGACGCTCATCATGGTGGCCCGGTTGTTCACATGAATCCAGCGGTCCGGGCGGCGCATGGAGGGATACTCCTCGGAGAAGTCCGCCGCCACTCCCTGGGCCTGCTGAAAGGAGACGTAGGGGTACCCCTCCAGGTCCGCCTCCGTCACCGCCGCCCGCTCCGCCAGGGGGTGCTCCCGGCGGACGTAGACACAGGGCGTCACCGCCGCCGTCTCGTGGAAGGCCAGCTCCCTGGCGTCCAGCAGCCGGCGGATGATCTTCTCCGTCAGGTCCGTCAGGAAGATCACGCCCACATCCGCCCGGTGGTCGTACACATCGTCAATCACCGCGTCCATCCCCGTCTCCCGCAGGGAGAAGCGGAAGCGGTGGTCCTCCGCCCGCTGGAGCAGGCGCAGAAACGCCTCCTCCGTAAAGGGGTAGCGCTGGGTCGATACGGAGAACCGGGCCGGCGCGGACCGGTCCCGGCCGGGGCCGTACAGTCCCTCAATCCGCCGCTTCTGCTCCAGCAGCGACAGGGCGTAGCCCAAAAACTCCTTGCCCTCCGGGGTGAACTCCACGCCCCGGTTGCTGCGGCGGAAAAACTGGATGCCCAGTTCCTCCTCCAGCTCCCGCACCGCCGCAGAGATGCCGGACTGGGACAGGTGCAGCCGCTGGGCGGCCTTGTTGATGGAGCCGCACTTGGAGATCTCCGCTACGTAGGTCAGCTGCTGAAAGGTCACAGACACGCCCCCTCCTGCTTGTTGGTTCTGCTGTGATTATAAGAATTCCCCAGCGGAATGTCAACCGGGCGGCGGAAAAAGCGGAGGGGGAGAGCCGTCTTTCCGGAGGCGCCAGCGGGGGCGGGAGGGCAGACCGCCGGGGCGGCGGTCCCCGCGGGAACCTCCATAAAATCCGTAATCGGGCACGTCCCCGCCTGCCGTCCCCCTTGCGCCCCCGGGAAAATCATGGTAGAATAACCAAACAGGCTGTTTCTTCAATTCCGTGCCCGTTCGCTCCCTGGCTCCGCCGGGAACCGCGAACCATGGCATGATCCACCCATCCCGCTGCCCAGCAGCCAAAAAGGAGGTCCCCGCTATGTACCGCTACATCCTGTTCGATCTGGATGGAACTCTGACCGACTCCAAAGAGGGCATCCTGAACTCCCTGCGCTATGCCTTTGAGAAGATGGGCCGGCCCATCCCGGAAGACGAGACGCTGCTCCAGTTCATCGGCCCGCCCCTTCAGGAGTCCTTCCAGGTCTGCTGCGGCTTCACCGGGGAGGAGATCCAGACCGGCATCCGGCTGTTCCGGGAGCGGTATGCGCCCATCGGCAAGTTTGAAAACGCCCCCGCTCCCGGCATGGCGGAGCTCTGCGCCCGCCTGAAGGCCCAGGGCCGCGTCCTGGCTCTGGCCTCCTCCAAGCCGGAGGAGCACTGCGTCCCCATCTGCGAGAAGTTCGGCTTCGCGCCGTCCCTGACGGTCATCACCGGCAGCCCCCCCACCGTGGACTGGGAGAAGGCCGACGTCATCCGGGAGACCCTGCGCCGCCTGGGCAATCCCGACCCCGGGGAGGTCCTGATGGTGGGCGACCGGAAGTTTGACGTCCTGGGAGCCAAGCCCTTTGGCATCGACTGCGTGGGCGTGGAGTTCTTCGGCTACGCCGCCCCCGGCGAGCTGGAAGACGCCGGCGCTCTGGCCGTGTTTCAGACAGCGGAGGAGCTGGAGGCCTTCCTCCTGTCCCACTGAGGGCGTCCCCCCAGGCAAAAAAGCGGCATTCTTTGCCCATTCTCCGCAAAACATCCCCTGCCCGGTACGGTCACCAGGCAGGGGATGTTCCATTGACGCAGGCCGCGCCCCGCTCACTGCTTCGGCGTCTTGGCCTCCTCCGCCTTGGCGGCCTCGGCCTTGGCGGTCTCAATCTCCTTGACCTCCTCCAGCGTCCAGCGGTTGGCGGTGAGGTCCGCCGTCATCACCGGTTCCACCGGCACGGCGATGTACATGTTGTTGCCTCTGGTATAGGCGCCGGTGGTCACCGCCAGCACCTGCCCGTAGACGTTCAGCAGGGCGCCGCCGCTGCTGCCGTGGGAGATGTCGGCGGTGTTGATGAGGCAGGGCAGGGTGTACCCCTCCACTTCCCGGTCCGTGGAGCCCACGATGCCGGAGCTCACCGCCAGGCCCATCCCCAAGGGGTTGCCCAGGGTGTAGACCACGTCGCCGGGCCGGGCGTCGGCGGCGCCCACCAGCTCCAGGGCGGCGAAGCCGGACGTGGTCTTGCCCTCCAGGGAGGTCTGGGAGACCTGGATCACGGCGATGTCCATCTCCGGGTCGTAGAAGAGGACGGACTCCACCGGGTAAACCTCTCCGGTGGCCAGGGTCACCAGGGCGTAGATGGCGTCCTCAATGGAGTGGTAGTTGGTGACGGCCAAGCCGTCCGCCGCGATGAAAAAGCCGCTGGAGTTGGAGCTGGGGATGTTGGCGTCGATCTCCTTCTGGCGCTCGTAAACCTCCATGCAGAACACGGCGGCCATATGGCGGTCCGCCGCCTCCCGGGCCGTCAGCTCCCGGTCCAGCAGGCCCAGGGCGCCGGCGGCGGCCTGGGTGCAGACCCCGGCGGAGACCAGGCGCTCCGCCACGGTGCCGCTGCCGTCCTTGCGGGGGAAGGTCAGGGCGTCCCGCATAATCTGGAAGAGGTCCCCCCGGGTCAGCGCGCCCTGGCAGTTCCGGGCCGTCAGGCCGATGTGCCGGGCGAACCGGGCGGCCTCGCCGGCGGCGAAGTCCCCGTTCTTGTCGCTGTAGCCCAGCATCCGGAGAAGCATGGCGCAGAAGTCGTCTCCGGTGACGGTCGTCTCGGCGCGGAAGCCCTGGGCCGTGGTGCTGGTGATCCAGCCCTGGCGGGCGGCATAGGCGATGGAGGCCCTGGCCCAGTCCGGGGCGGCGCGGAAATTGGCGTGGTTCACTGTGGAGGCGGCTGCGCTCTTCTCCGCTCCCGCCAGCCGCACCAGCAGGACGGCGGCCTGGGCCTTGGTCGCCGGGTCCTTCAGCGCGTAGCTGCCGCTGAGCAGGTTCAGCGCCGCCAGCGTATCGGCGGCCCGCTCCGCCTCTCCCTCCAGGGCAGAGGCGGCGGGAAGCGTCCCCGCCAACAGCAGCAGGGCGCAGAGCATGGCAAGAATTCTTTTTTTCATGGTACTCCTCCGAGTTCTTCATTCGTATGGAAAGGGACAGGCGGACAGCACCGCCAACGGGCACTATTGTAGCACCAACCGGAGCCCGGCGCAAGAGGAACCGGCGGCAAGGCGTGCAAACGCAGATTGGACCGCCGGGAACCCCCGCAGGGCCGGCGGAACCCCAAGGGCTGGGGCGCGGGGACCTCCGCCCCCTCTGGACAAACCCAGGAACATCTGTTATCATAGGCAAAAACCAAACAGAAATGGAGAACACCATGGCGACACAACTATCCGACAACCTCTGGCGTCTGGAGATCCCCCTGGAGGGCAGTCCCTTGAAAACCCTGAACAGCTACCTCATCCAGGGGGAGCGCAGCCTCCTCATCGACACGGGCTTCCGCTGGACCTCCTGCCGCCTGGCCATGGAGGCACAGCTGGAGGCCCTGCGTGTGGACCGGGACCGCATGGACATCTTCGCCACCCACCTCCACAGCGACCATGTGGGCCTGGCTCCCAGCCTGATCCGGCCCGGGTGCCGGATCTTCATCGGGGAGATCGACGGCCCCGGCGTGGAGGACTACATGGACGACGACTGCTGGCGGGACCTCTATGCCCGGTACATCCGGGACGGCTTCACCCCCGAGGAGACGGAACACCTCTGGGACAGCAACCCCGCCCAGGAGGCGGCTCCGGACGTGTGGACCCAGTACCAGTACCTGCGGGACGGGGACGAGCTCTCCTACGGCGGGCACCGCCTCCGGTGCATCCTGACGCCGGGCCATACGCCGGGGCACATGTGCCTCTATGACCCGGAGTCCCAATGGCTCTTCGCCGGGGACCACATCCTCTTCCACATCTCCCCCAACATCTGCCGCTGGGAGAGCATCCCCGACGCCCTGGGGAGCTATCTGGAGAGCCTCCAGAAGGTCCGGGACCTGCCGGTACGGCTGCTGCTCCCCGCCCACCGGGCGGACAACGGCGTGCTGCGGGACCGGGTGGACGAGCTGACCTCCCACCACCTGCGGCGGATCGAGGACGCCTACGGGACCGTCCGGGACGAGCCGGGCCTGACGGGCTACGAGATCGCCGGGCGGATGCGCTGGAAGATCCGCAGCCGCAGCTGGGAGGACTTTCCCCTGGAGCAGAAGTTCTTCGCCGTGGGCGAGGCCCTGGCCCATCTGGACTACCTGGAGGTCCGGGGCAGGGTCTTCTTCCGGGAGGAACAGGGAAAACGCCGCTACTACGTGACAGAATAAGGGAGAAAACTGAAATGGATCTGAAGGAAATTCTAGGCAAGTGCGACCACACCCTGCTCTCCCCCACCGCTGCCTGGGCGGAGATCCGGGAGGTCTGCGGCGACGCCATACACTATGGCTGCGCCAGCGTGTGCATCCCCGCCAGCTATGTGGAGCAGGCGGCGGAGTACGCGGCGGGCCGGATTCCCGTCTGCACCGTCATCGGCTTCCCCAACGGCTACGACACCACCGCCGCCAAATGCTTCATGGCCTCCGAGGCCGTGGAACACGGGGCGGAGGAGATCGACATGGTCATCAACCTGGGCTGGGTGAAGGACCGGCGCTGGGAGGATGTCCGGAGAGAGATTGAGGCGGTCAAGGCCGCCTGCGGGGGCCGGGTTCTGAAGGTCATTATCGAGTGCTGCCTCCTTACGGAGGAGGAGAAGATCCGGATGTGTGAAATCGTCACCGCTTCCGGAGCGGACTTCATCAAGACCTCCACCGGCTTCGCCGGAGGCGGGGCCACCCGGGAGGACGTGGCCCTCATGGCCGCCCACACCGGCAGCGGCGTGGGGATCAAGGCCGCCGGGGGCATCGCCACGCTCCAGGACGCCCAGGACTTCCTCCGTCTGGGGGCCGCCCGCCTGGGCACCAGCCGGGTGGTGAAGGCCGTTAAGGCCATGGAGGAATAGGGCAAATCCGGATTTTATAGTCACCGCAGTTGAAAAGAAGCAAATGCTTCTTTTCAACCCTGGGGCGCATAGGCGCCCCAGGGGCCGTGAAACGGCCTGACGGTGGACTT
>JAAWIL010000061.1 GCA_022796315.1 Oscillibacter sp.
TGCCATCCGTCAGGATGCCTGCGGATTTTTGCCTTGCAGGGCAAAAAATCCACTCGCCAATCCATACACGTCGAGATATTAAACAGGCTCTTACGACTTCAGGAGCCGCCGCGCCTGCGGCGCCTTCTGACCATTACCGAAAGGACGGTGGCTCTATGAACGCCTCTTTTGACAATCTTCCCTTCCAGCCCGCCGAGATCCTGCTCCCCAAGGACACGGACATGACCAAATGGGCCGTGGTCGCCTGCGACCAGTTCACTTCCCAGCCGGAATACTGGCAGGCCGTGGAGAAGACCGTGGGCAGCGCCCCCTCCACCCTGCGCATGATCCTGCCGGAGGCCCGGCTGAACGACCCGGATGTGGAGGAGCACATCCGGGACATCAACAACGCCATGGCCTCCTACCTGGAACAGGAGCTCTTCCGGACGCTGCCGGAGACCCTGCTCTACGTGGAGCGCACCCAGTCCGACGGCAAAGTCCGCCGGGGGCTCATCGGCAAGGTGGACCTGGAGCAGTACGACTTCACCCCCGGCTCCGGTGCGCTGATCCGGGCCACGGAGGGCACGGTCCTCTCCCGAATTCCCCCCCGGGTGAAGGTCCGCCGGGACGCCCCCCTGGAGCTGCCCCACGTGATGCTGCTGATTGACGACCCGGAGCGCACGGTCATCGAGCCCCTGGGCGGGAACTGCGGCGGAATGGAGAAGCTCTATGACTTCGACCTCCAGCAGGGCGGCGGACACCTGGCCGGCTGGCGCCTGACGGAGGCGCAGATGGAGGCGGCGGCCGCGGCCCTGGCGGCCCTCTGCACGCCGGAGGCCATGGAGAAGAAGTACGGCCTGGGCGGCGCCGCGCCGCTGCTCTTCGCCGTGGGCGACGGCAACCACTCCCTGGCCACGGCGAAGCAGTGCTATGAGGATCTCAAAAAAGTGACGCCGGAGGCCCAGTGGGCCAGCCTCCCCGCCCGCTACGCCCTGGTGGAGGTGGTGAACAACCACGACGAGGCCCTGGGCTTTGAGCCCATCCACCGGGTGGTCTTCGGCGTGGAGCCGGACAAGCTTCTGGAGGCCTTCCAGGCCCGCTACCCCGGCACCCACGAGGGACCCGGGGCGGGGCACACGATTGCCTACACCTGCGCCGGCCGCAGCGGCGTCCTCACCGTGCCGGAGCCCGCCATGCAGCTGGCCGTGGGAACCCTCCAGTCCTTCCTGGACGACTATCTTGCCTCCCACGGCGGCGAGGTGGACTACATCCACGGGGACGAGGTCACCGATGAGCTGGGCCGCCAGCCGGGCAATATCGGCTTCAAGCTGCCGGCCATGGGGAAGGAGCAGCTGTTCAAGACCGTTATGGCCGACGGCGTTCTGCCCCGGAAGACCTTCTCCATGGGCCACGCCCAGGATAAGCGGTACTACATGGAGGCCCGGCGGATCAAATAACGGCGCTCCGATTATAAGAGGTATGTTTCATGTGTGAGAGACTGGCTCCGGCCAAGATCAACCTGGCCCTGGACATCCTGGGCTCCCGTCCGGACGGCTACCACGACCTGCGGATGGTGATGCAGTCCGTCTCCCTCTGCGACACGGTCCGCCTTCAGGAGGCGGAAGCGGGATTCACCCTCCGCGCCAAATTCTCTCCGGCGGGAGAGAAGAGCCTGGAGCAGCGAGCGGCAGAGGCCTTCTTCGCCTTCCTGGGCCGGCCGGCGCCGGGACTGGCCGTCACGGTGGAAAAACAGGTTCCGGCCTATGCGGGACTGGGCGGCGGCAGCGCCGACGTGGCGTCCCTTTTGGCCCTTCTGCGGGACCGGTACGCCCCGGAGCTCCCCACGGCGGAGCTGGAGCGGATCGGCCTGTCCGTGGGCAGCGACGTGCCCTTTTGCGTCCGGGGCGGCACCTGTCTGGCGGAGGGCCGGGGCGAGCGCCTGACCGGCCTCTCCCCCCTGCCCCACTGCTGGATCGTGCTGTGCAAGCCGGATTTCGACCTCCCCACCCCCCGGCTCTTCGCCCTGGCGGACTCCGCCGTCATCACCCGCCGGCCGGATATCCCCGCCATGACGCGGGCGCTGGAGCTTGGAGATCTGGAGGCGCTGGCGGGGCTCCTCTGCAACGTCTTTGAGGAGGTGCTGCCTCCGGCAGAGGCCGGGGCCGTGGCGGAGATCCGAACCGCCCTGCGGAATCTGGGGGCGCTGAACGCCTCCATGAGCGGCTCCGGGCCCACCGTGTTCGGTCTGTTCCCCACCCGGGCGGCGGCGGAGCGGGCCGCCGGCGCCCTCCAGAGCCGGTACGGCCAGGTTTTTCTGGCGGAGCCGGTGAACCGGGCGGTGTGACGGATTGGAAGGAGACTATTTTTGATGCAAAACAGCCCTGTGATCAGTTCTCACAGGGCTGTTTTCTCCGCTTTTTGACCAATTCATTGTATAAAACGTCCGGATTCTGTCCATGATCCCTGTAAGGTCCCCTCTGCGGACCTACATAGGAAAGGACGGAATACGCGATGAAAACGATGCAATCCGCCGGCCGGCGGCTGAATGGATGGGAGATTGCCCTTCTGATTGGGACAGCGGTCTGTTTGATCTCCGGGGCTGCGGCCCTGCGGAGCCAGACCGCCCTGGCGGACAAGGTGGTACGGCTCCACGTGCTGGCCAACTCCGACTCCGAGGAGGACCAGGCCCTGAAGCTGCAGGTCCGGGACGTAGTGCTGGACCGGGCGGAGGCGCTGCTGAGCCGGTCCGAGGACCGGCAGGAGGCGGAGGCCCTTCTGCGGGGAAACCTGCTGGAGTTTGAGCAGCTGGCGGAGGCCGTGGTCCATCAGGCCGGATACGGCTACCCCGTAACCGTGGAGCTGGAGGACACCCGCTTTCCCACCAGAGAGTACGACGGGTTCACTCTGCCCGCCGGACAGTATCTGGCCCTGCGGGTGCTGATCGGCGCGGCGGATGGCCAGAACTGGTGGTGCGTGGTGTTCCCGCCGCTGTGCGCCGCTGCCTCCGCCGATGTGCCGGCCGCCGCCCTGGCGGCGGGGTTCACCGAGGAGGAGGTGGGCCTCATCACGGAGGAAAACGGCGGCTATGTGCTCAAGTTCAAGACCATCGAGCTGTGGGAAGCCCTCCAGGAACGGCTCTCGAAGTGAATTTTCTCCCAACCGCGAAGGCGCGCCCCGGATGATTCCAGGGCGCGCCTTTTTTGCTCATTTTCCGCCGCCGGCGGCCCTCACCGAACCCGCAGGGCCTTCACCAGCTCCTCCCGCGGGGTCACGTTCACCGTCTGGCAGGTCTGATAGATCACCATGCCGGGGCGGGCCCCCGCTGGTTTTTTCACGTTCCGGACCTGGGTGTAGTCCACGGGCACATTGCCGCTCTCCCGGGCCTGGGAGTACCAGGCGGCGATCATCGCGGCCTCGGCAATGGCGTCCTCGTCCGCCTCCTGCCCGCCGGTGCAGAGGATCACATGGGAGCCGTGGATCTTCTGGGTGTGGAGCCACAGGTCCCGATAGTCCGCGTCCTTCAGCGTCAGCTGGTCGTTCTGGCGGTTGTTGCGGCCCACCAGCACCCGCAGGCCGCCGCTGGTGCGGAACTCCCGGGGCTTCGCCGCCCGGCGGGGCTCCTTCTTCCCCTGTTTTTTCAGAAACCCGCTCTCCCGCAGCTCATTGCGGATGTCGGCAAAGTCCTGTTCCGTCTCCCCCTGGCGGAGCTCCTCCAGGACGCTCTCTAAATAGGCCGCATCCCGCCGGGCAATCTCCATCTGCTCCCGGAGATAGCGCTCCGCGGTGCGGGCCTTGGTATAGCGCTTGTAGTACTTGGCGGCGTTCTGCTGCGGCGTGAGGAGGGGGTCCAGGGAGATGGTGACCTCCCCGCCCTGCTCGTCATAGTAGTTCTCGCAGGTGAGGCTGCTCTGCCCCCGCTCCATGCGGTAGAGGTTGGCGGTGATGAGGTCGCCGCAAATCCGCAGCTGGTCCCGCCGTTGGGTGGCGGCGTAGTCCTTCTCCTGCTGGGCCAGCTTCCGCAGCAGACGGTCCCTGGCCGTGGCAGCGGTGCGGATCAGCTCCGCGCCCCGCTGGCGGGTCCGCTCCTGCCGCTCCCGGGACTCGTAGAAATCGTCCAGCAGGGCGGAAAAGCTCTCATAGACGGTCTGCTCCACCCCGGGGCCGTACTGCCCGATGGGCACGCAGGCAAACTCCAGGGGCCGGCCCTCCCGCCGGAGGCACACGGGGGTAAACCGGTTCTCTGCGGCCCGTTCCACCAGGCCGGAGAACACCTCCCACAGCCGCTCCGGGCGCTCCATCTGGAAGATGCGGGCGCCGGTCTCCCCTCCCGCCTGGAAGGCCAGCTCCCTGGCCAGCAGCGGGGAGAGGCCGAAATAGTGGTCCAGCAAAAAGGCGTCAATCTGCCGCTCCGGATTGGTCCCGGACAGCTTCTCCCGAAATCCCGCCTCCGTCTCCTCCGTCACCGGGAGCCGCCCGGTAGCGGCCGGCGGCTGGTAGTACAGTCCCGGCAGCACCTGCCGCTGGGCGGACATCTCCGCGTCTACCCGCCGCAGGCACTCGATGATCCGCCCCTCCCCGTCCAGCAGGATCAGGTTGGACCGGCGGCCCATGGCCTCCAGCACCAGCGTCCGCCGGCCCGGCTGGCCGAAGTCGTCCGTAACATCCAGCTCCAGCCGCACCAAGCGCTCCAGGGCGGGCTGGATCAGGCCCGCTACCCGGGCCCCCACCAGATGCTTGCGCAGCAGCATGCAGAACATGGGCGGCTCCGCCGGATTCTCCCGGCTGAGAGCTGTCAGCTGGAGGCGGGGGGCGTTGGCTCCGGCGTTTAGCAGCAGCCGCTTGTTCCCCCGCAGCAGCAAAATCACCTGATCCCTGGCCGGCTGCTGCACCTTGTCAATCCGCAGACCCAGCAGCTGGGGCCGCAGTTCCTCCACTACCGCCTGTAAACAGATCGCGTCCAGCGCCATGGCTACGCCTCCTCCATCATTTTGCAAAAGAGCTCATTGGCCCGCTCCCGCCGGCCGCTGAGGTACAGCCAGCCGAACAGGGCCTCCACAGCCGTGGCGGCGGCGTACTGGGCCCGGCTGGCGTGGCCCGGAACCGTGTGCACCTGGGCATTGCGGCCCCGGCGGTACACGGCCGCCTCCTCCTCGGTCAACCCGGGCAGAATCCGCTCCGCCCGGGCGGCCTGGGACTCGGCCCGCACCAGCTCCACAGCGGCCTGATGCAGCCCCTTGCCGGTGGCCTTCCCGTGGGCGCACAGCCAGCCCCGGGCCAGCAGCTCAAACACCGCGTCCCCCATATGGGCAAGGCCAATGGAGCTGATGGCCCGCAGCTGATCCTCCGCCAGAGACAGTTCAAAGTAGTTTTCCATGTGTTCTCCTCTTGATTCTTCTCAGCCGGCTTTCCCCGGCTGTGGTGGTCTGGAATTGGATGAACCGCGTCAAACAGTTCCCTCTCCCATCGTCCGCAGCAGCCACGCCCGGTATACCGCCATCTGCTCCGGGGTGTGGAAGTAGTGCTCCATGCCCTCCGCGATCTCCAGGCGGCAGGCGAAGCGGCCGGCGAAAGATTGCACCGTGTCCTGCTCACACACCGCGTCCGCGCCGCCATACAAGATCTCCGTGGGAATGTCCCACCGCGCAACGGGCCGGGTCCGGGCGTCCTGGAAGTCCTCCCAGTACAGGGTGGGCCCCGCCGGGGTGTCCACCGCACCCTCCCGGCGCAGCCGGTCCTCCGAGATC
Source organism: Oscillibacter sp. (assembly GCA_022796315.1). GTDB lineage: Bacteria > Bacillota > Clostridia > Oscillospirales > Oscillospiraceae > Oscillibacter. The sequence goes on from JAAWIL010000061.1 coordinate 5,724, forward strand.
CCAAACCACTTCATGAGATTGCCTGCCATGCGCTCCATATCCACCAGCGGCGAGAGAAACCAAGCCCGTTCCAGACGCTCGCCCTCCAGGGCCCGTAGGCTGAGCCAGGCCCCCAGGCTGTTGGCAAAGAGGCTCACGCGCTCCCACCGGGTTCTGGCAAAGGCCAGCACCGTCCGCAGGTCCTCCACGCCCGTCCGGGTCATACAGAGGCGGCTGCCGTTCCTGCGCTCCCCATGCTCCGGCAGGTCGAAGCTCAAAACCTGCCGCGGCGCCGCGCACTCCGCCAATACGCCGATGGGCTCGTCCAGCTTGTGGGACTGGTGCCCGTGGACCGCCAGGATCACCTGGTCCGACGGCGGCCCCCACAGGGCGGCTGGAATCTCTTCAATTGAAAAAACAGTTCGTTCCATAGGCTCCTCCTCCGCACCCCGGGAAAGCGGGCGCTGTCCGATTCCAGGGAATTGTACCACATCTCCGAGAAAAAAGCCAGAGAAACCGCTCGGCGGCGGAGCGGCAGAAAAAAGCCCCGCCGTTCCCGACAAAGCGGTTTGAGATCGTATCATAAAGGCACCAGGGCACTGTCACACGGAGGTCCGCCCAGCGGAACCCTGTAGGTCCGTTCCCTGCCGCGAAGCCTCCTAACGGCTTGAATTTACTGCTTGAATTGAGCCGCACAAAGACGGTGCCCTGGGCCATTGGCCCAGGGCACCGTTTTCTTATGAACAATCAGCAGCAGGGAGTGGGGTTGCAGTTGTTATTGCAGCCGCAGCCACAGTTGCAGTTGCAGCCGCCACCGCAGTTGCAGCCGCCGCAGTTGCAGGTACAGCCGCAGTTGCAGCCATATCCGCCGTTGTTGCTGCCGCAGCAGCACCAGACGATGATCAGCAGGATGATGATCCAGCAGCAGTTACCGCCGCCAAAACCGTTATTGCACATACAGGGACCTCCTATGAAGTGATGACCGCTGGAAGCGATCTCAAACCATCATATGCGGTCCCCGGTCCGGGGTGCATGAAAACCCCAGCCCGGAAATTTACATCCTGGAACTGGTCACCAGAGTCTTGGCCTCCAGCCAATCCCGCTCCGTGAAGACGCCCTGCTCCGCCAGGGTCTGCCCCAGGGTCCGGTCGCCGGCCGGCATCAGAGCGTCCAGGGCATAGTAGGAGATGTACACCAGGTCCGCCCGGAGGAACTTGTCCGCCCGGATGGCGGCGGTCTCTCCGGCCGTCAGAACCCCGGAGATCCGGGCCCGGTCCAGGGTATCCGCCAGGTTCGTATTGGCGGCGGAGCTGTAGCCCATGGCCCGCAAAACAAATTCCGTGTACTGATAGGCGTTCACCGCGCTGCCGGGCCGGAACTTGGTGGCGCTGAAGCCGTTGGTATACCCCTGCTCATAGGCGTAGCCCACGTACTTCTCCGCCTCGGAGCCCCTGGCCACATCCGTAAAGGGCGTGGTGCCGGTCCAGGCCAGAGCCTGCTCCTCCTCCCCCAGCACCCGGATGAACATAATCAGGGCCTGCAGGCGGGTGGGGGCCTTCTCCAGGTCATAGCCCTCGCCGTAGCCGGTGAAGGTGCCCCGGAAGAGGTTCAGCTGCTTCAGCGCGGCAGCCATGGCGTTGTAGTCCACGTCGCCGGACTCCGTGATGCCGCAGGGTCCCTGGTAGCTCATCACCGCCGTTTTTGAGGTGACGATGAATGTGGCGGAGGTGTCCTCAGCCGCCAGATACCGGTGATTCACCACCATGGCGCTGCCGGAGGGGACCTCCCGGCCGGTGGTGACGTCCACTACAGCGCCGCCGGTGATCGCGATCTGCCCCTCCCCTGCCAGCAGCAGAGCGCCCGTGCCGGTGGAGGCCGTCAGCAGGTCTCCCCGCTTCAGCCGGGTCTCCGTCCAGACCGCCGCGCCCTCCGAGGCGGTGCCGAGATCCACGCCGCCCTCCGAGATCATCCGGTCGGACTCGTCCAGACGCCGGTCCACCTCGGTGTCCAGGGCGGAGGTAAAGGCGCCGGTCAGGTAGCTCAGGGACGCCAGAGGGTCCTCCGCGCCCCCCGCCGCCGCGGCGGCAACCGCCAGCAGGGCGCAGGCCAGCAGCATCATAAGGATTTTTCTCATCATATTTGACAGGGGTCCTTTCAACCCGACTTCATGCCAGATTCTTCTCAACGGTTGGCAATCCGGTAGCTCAGCGTCAGGAGGCTGTCCGCGAAGTGGATATTTTCAAACTTCACATCCGGGTTGCTGCTGGACAGCTCAATGTTGGTAAAATTCCAGAAGCCGTGGACTCCCCAGGCGATCAGCTGGTTGGCGGTCTCCTGGGCCACAGCCTGGGGAATCGTCAGCACCACCACGTCCACGTCATGGTCCCGGATATACTCCTCCAGGGCATCCAGGGCGTAAACCCGGACACCGTTGATGGTGGAACCGATGACAGACTCCGCCACATCGAAGGCCGCGTCCACGTTGAAGCCCGTCTGGGAAAAGGGAAAGTTCTGGAGCAGCGCGTGGCCCAGATTGCCCACGCCAATCATAATCAAGTGATGATCCTTGTCCACGCCCAGAATATGCCCGATCTCCGCGCGCAGCTCCTCCACGTTGTAACCGTAGCCCTGCTGGCCAAACTCTCCAAAGCAACTGAAATCCTGCCGGATCTGAGACGCTGTGATATTCATCTCCTGCCCCAGCGAGTGGGAGGAGATCCGCACCACGCCGCGCTTACACAGCTCGGCCAGATGGCGGTAGTATCTAGGCAGTCTCCGGATCACCGCGTCAGAAATATTTTCTTTTTTCAAGGTGGTCACTCCTAACTGAAACTGTATGTGGACTTTCAGGGAAATCCTTTACGAAGTATAGTTTAGCTCAAAACCAGCGCCCTGTCAAACGCTTTGGTGATCCACTGTAAAATTTTTTTGCAAAACCACTTTACACCAGGGAAAATCTCTGCTATACTGTTAACTGTTCCTTAAGTCCACACGTCATTTCCCTCCAATTTCATTACGCCAAGCGGTATGCGCCTGCAGCTCAGGCGGATCGAGCGTTAAGCTCCGGTGTTTTGAGCGCTCCGGCTGAGATGCGGAGCAAGGCCCTGCAAAGAGGGAAGTTGGCGGATCGAAGGCGGAAAAATTTCCGTGGGCTGGCTGCTGTTTGGCTACTATTTCCTCGGATGGCCGGAAGACTGAAAATTTCATATGGTTAGGTATGCGCCCGTGGCGCAGTTGGATAGCGCGTCAGACTCCGACTCTGAAGGCCGCTGGTTCGAATCCAGTCGGGCGTACCAAAAGCCCTGAAAACTTCGTTTTCAGGGCTTTTTTTAATTTTTTGAAGCGTTTTCTCAAATTAGAAAAGGAGGCGTTTCCTATGTCCAAATACGCCGGGACCCAGACTGGGAAGAACCCGTAAGCCGCTTTCACCGGGGACTCCCAGGCCCGGAACAAGTACACCTATTTCGCCTCCAAGGCCAAGAAAGAGGCCTTTGAGCAGATCGCCGCTCTGTTCCTGAAAACCGCCGACAACAAAAAAGAGCACGCCAACGTTGACAGACCGGTACCACTGCTGCCCACGCCCATCTCCAGGTGTATTTTGATGAGGTCCACACAGAGAATCAATGAAACGGCGGCATGGAGCGTTGCTCCATGCCGCCTGCCTGTTCAGCATGTCCCTCTCCCCCGTCCTATGTCCTATGGATCTGTTCTTCCTCCTGGCGGAAAAAGCAGGGCACCTCTCTCATCCCATCTCATGGGCTATTCCGCAAGCCAGACGGAATCCTGCGATGAAACCAGCCCGGGATACGGCATCTTGCAACCTTGCTTCTGCGTCTACCCACTCCAATAACTCTCGTCGCCACTCATGATAAGGTCATCCCATTTCGGATAGACTGTCTCCAGCGGCCGCCGATAAAACCGAGGGTACTGGGAGCGTACTTTGTCCGCCGCTCCAGGCAGCGGGCCGCGCACTCCTGGAAGACTCTCTCCCCATCCTCACAGTATCCGCTCTTGATCAACTTCTCGGACTCCTCCGCCTCGTGAGCGATGTACTGCGGGATACCTCGACCGTCAACACTCTGAGGCACCGTGATGGTCTCAGCCCTGCTGATTTTTCGACTGTCAGGGCGGCAGCCATTGCTAACGGCGATCTTGAATTTTCGCGTATCCAATTTTTTGATACTCACTAAAGTAAAATTCTCTTCTACATACTCATGCCCTGACTATGCCTTGTTTGAAACTTGGCGGAAAAAGATCCGCCGTTTGGGCGTTTTGACATTTTCCAGACAGAGCCTAATATTAAGACGACGCCCAGGCAAATTTTTTCTATCAAACGCGGGCGTTTCATCCTATTGGACCTGCCCGCTCAAAGCTCCTCCAAGGCGGCGATCTCCGTCAAAAGCTCCTGCTTTCTCTGATAGAACTGCAAGTCCTGGTTGTGCTTGAAGTACGCGTCACAGCCAAATTTCGAGACAAACTTCGCGCAGTAATAGCGCACGGTCAGCTCCGTCACCAGGATCAGCAGCTCCTGTCCGTCCGCAAAGGCCTCCTCCGCAAATTGAAACAGATTCTCCAACCGGGCCTTGATCTTCGCAATTTCAGCCTTATGTGCCGCCGCAGAGGCGTCATAGGATGCCTTGATCCGGCGGAACGCCTCCTGATCTTCCGAAACACCGTCTCGTTTCAGCGCGTCGAGGATATTCTCCAAAAAACGAATAACGTAATTGTAGGAGTAGCTGGTCTCATAGTCGATGGAGTTTGCCTTCTGTCCCAGGCGCAGGGCCGTTCGCTCCGCGTCCAGATGTTTGTGCAGGACGGCCACATAGGAGGCGTCCGCCTGGTTCAGCGCGGTTTTTACCTGCTTGAGGACCCGCAGGTTTTCCAAAATCGCGTTGTCCGTCTCCACTGCCCTCCGCATCTCCGCGTTCACGGCGTCGATCAGCAGCCCCAGCAGGCTGAGCCGCTCGTCGAACCGCGCCGCCCGCGCCCGGTCCCGAATGGAGCCGGAAGCCGCGCCGTTCAGGATGTCCTCGATCTGATAGTCGGATTTGTATTTATTGTAGAGGTCGTAGTAGACCGCAAACTCCCGGGCCACAGCGGGATTTTGCAGGTATTGGGCCGTGAG
>JAAWIL010000062.1 GCA_022796315.1 Oscillibacter sp.
GGTGGACTTCATAGACAAAACACGGCACATGGATGTGCCGGCGGCCTCGCCCGCCTTGAAAATCGGATACCGATTTTCAAGTGTTTTGACTATATCGTCCCACTTGAAAATCAGGTGCCGATCTTCGCGGCGGACAAGGCCCGCCAGCCCATTCCAATGGGCTGGCCTGTGAAGTCTGCCCCAGGCCGCTTCGCGGCCCCTGCGGTGACTATCAGCCGTAAACCGTTCCTCTCGGATGCCGCCCCGCGGCCTCTCACGCCAGGTCGCCGCCCCGGCGGGCCTGCAAAGCCTTGCGCTGCAGCACCAGGATCACCCGCATCAGCCGGTCCTCATCCTTGGTGGTCATCTGCTCAAACTGGCAGCCGTAGTTGGTGTAACTCCCGTCCGGAATGATCCGCTGCACCCGGCAGGTGAAGTTGAAGATCTCCTCTTCCTCCAGGAGGCGCACGCCGCTCAGGCGGACCAGCTGTCCCTCCCGGAACTCCTCCTGGCAGCGGATCAGCACGCCGCCGGCGCTGACGTCCAGCACCCGGCAGGGCCGTGTCCGGCTGTCCTGCATGGCCCGGACCTGCGCCTCGATGCGGATATTCTGCCGGAAGAAGTCCCGCTTCTCCTGGGTCTGCACCACCTCCAGGCGGTCTACCCGCCAGAACTCGGGGCTGCTGCCGCAGACGAAGCCGAAGAGGGCGGTGATCCACTCGCTCTGCCGGAAGGCCCGCAGCTTTACCTTCAGATTGTACTCCACCTGGGGCACATCCTGCCCCGTCTCGTCGCGGATCTGGAGAATGCCACGGTCCAGCACCTCCAGGGTTCCCACAAAGATCAGGTGGTTATCGAGGGTCAGCACCTCTACCAGCATTCCGGAGTAGAGCTCCGCAGTGAGGTCCTCTCCCGCCGCCGGCTTCTCCGGCAGCGGCTCCTCTTCCGGCGGCAACTCCTGAAGCCGGAGTTCCTCGCGAAGCTCCTCCCGGACCTCCTCCCGGATTTCCTCCCGGAGCTGTTCTCTCCTTTTTTTCAGGAACTCCAACATGATCCTCTCTCCTTCTTTTCTCAGCTTGCCGCCGCCAGGCCCGAACCCTCCCGGTTCTCTCAGACGCGCGGCCCATCCTGTCTCGCTCAAATAAAAACACACATTACAATATCCAGCGCTCCGTCCGGCGGGGGCGCCGCCTCCGCCTCGCGGCTCCGCTCAGCCCGTCGTCATCACGCGGTACAGAATCACCGCCATCTGCGCCCGGGTGATGCTCTGGGTGGGGTTCAGCTGCCTGGAGGAGTCTCCCCGCACCGCGCCCATCTGGACCAGGGCCGCGACGGACGCCCTGGCGTAATCCGAGAGCTGGCCGAAATCCCGGTAGGAGGACAGCGAACTGACGGAGACATTGGGCACGCTCCGCCCCGCGGCCCGCATGGCGCGGCAGATCATGGTCATCGCCGCCTGGCGGGTGATGGAGCTGTAGGGATTGTAGTTCCCGTTGCTCCCCTGGGCAATCCCCAGGTCCTTGGCCGTGGCCACCGCCCAGGCGTAAGCGCTGTTCGCCGGCACGTCCGGGAAGCTGGAGGCGCTGCCGGTGTTGAGGTTGAAGGCCCGGCAGACCATCAGGGCGAACTCGCCCCGGCTCACCGGCTGGCCGGGGCCGAAGCGCCCGTCGCTGTAGCCGTTGACCACACCGGCCCCCCTCAGGTACTCAATGGCGTTGACAAACTCCGTGGAATAGCCCCCCAGGTCCGTAAAGCTGGAGGAGGCGGTGGTCTGGCTGCCGGTGACGACGATCTCCACCCTGCCGCTGAAGCTCCTGTCCCGGGTGTCCCATCCGGTGTAGGGAATGGTCACAATCCCCTGGTAGCTCTGGCTGGGGGTAAAGGCCAGCTGGCTGATGGAGGGACTGGAGTTGACGTAGTAGCTGGTGCTGGTGGACGCGGCGCCGGTGTCCTGCCGCAGCTGTCCCACGCCGCTGCCGGGGAGGCTCCCAAACCGGATATAGGAGAGCGTCCCGCCCAGGACGGAGGAACAGGCGGACTGGAAGTCGCTGAGCCGCAGGGACACGGACCGGCCGTTGGTGCAGCTGTAGAAAATGGTGCTGCTGCCGGTGGCGCCCACGACGATCTCCACGGTGCCGTTGGTCCGGTCCCCGTCCTCGTCATAGCCCCGGTAGGTGAAGGACACCGTGCCGGTGAAGCCGTCTTTGGCCACAAAGGTGACGTCGGAGATATTCGGCCGGCCGTCGTAGTAGAGCTTTGTGGTGGAGCTGACGCTGGTGCCGCTGGAGCTGCTGCTGCGGTAGTTCCGGTAGAGCTTGCCCTCCCTGGAGGCGGGCAGCTCAAAGGTAACGTATTCCAGGGGCTCCCCGGTCATGCTTCGGAAGGCCTCGTTGAAGTCCCGCTCGTCGAAGGTCACGGTGCCGCCCTCCTGGACGGAGTAGCTCACCGTGCCGCCGGACTCCGTGACCCGGATCACCATGTTGCCGCTGAAGGTATCCCCTCTGGTGTTATACCCGGTGAAGGGCACGGTGACCGAGCCCCGGAAGCCGCTGGCGGGCACAAAGGTGATGTCGGAGATCTGGGAGGACCCGGTCCGGTAGTACTTGGTGCCTGCGGAGATCGCCTTGCCGGGGTTGGAGGCGTTGCGGTAGTTGAAGTACAGCGTTCCCTGGTCATTGGTGGGCAGGCTGTCGAAGCGGATATAGTCCAGCGTGGTGTCGGTGGCCTCCCGGCAGGCGCTGTTGAAGTCCGCGGACCGCAGGTCCACCGTGCGGCCGGGGGATACGGTGTAGTTGACCGCCCCCTCCCCCGCCAGGGAGCCGTCCTCCACGAAGATGGTCACAGTACCAGTATAGCTGCCGTTGCTGGTGGTGACACAGGTATAGGGAATTTTCACCGTGCCGGTGGTGTTCTCCGCGGGGACGAAGGTCACCTCGTCCAGCAGAGGCCGGCTGGTGCGGTAGTACTTGTCCGAGGGGGTCACCGGCGGGTTGTACTGGGCGGTGGTGCTGTAATTGCGGTACAGCGTCCCCTTGCCGGAGGTGGGGGACTGGAAGGAGATGTACTTGATCTCCTGGCCTTGCCTGGCCCGGCAGATGGCGGTGAAGTCCGCCGCCTCGAAGGTCACCGGCAGGTTGGAGGCGGTGCTGTAGGTCACGTCTCCGGTGCTCTTGACGTTGACCCGGATGGTGCCATTAAAGTTCTTGCCCTCGGTGCTCTCGCCGGTGTAGCTGATGTCGGCATTGCCGGTGAAGCCCAGAGCCGGGACGAAGGTGACGTCCTCCAAAAGCCGCTGGGGGTTGCTGGTGGAGGGCTGGGTGAGGTAGTAGGGCTCGCTGCCCACACCCTGGCCCTGGAACTCCGTGGAACTGTACTTATAGTACAGGACTCCCTGGCTGGGGGAGACCGCCAGGCCTCGGACCAGCTTCAGGGACTGCTCGGTCATCTCCTTGCAGCGGCTGCGCAGGTCGCTGAGGAGGCCCCGCTCGGAGAAGGAGAAGGACGCGCCGTTCTGGACGCTGCCGGCCTCGATGATGCCGGCCACGTTCTCCTTCACGGTGACGGTACACTCCGCCCGGTAGTTGGCGCCGGCGGAGACGATGATCTTGGCGGTGCCGATGCCGTTGGGGTAGACCTTGCCGCTGACCACGTTGGCGATGGGCTCGCTCTGGCTCTCCCAGATCAGCTGCATGGTTCGGGCTGCGCCGTAGCGGCTGGCCACCAGGGTGCCCGGCTCGCCGCCCTCAAAGAGGTCCAGGGTGAGGGGGTCCAGGGTGATGCCGGAGACCTCCACGGTGAAGGAGCTGGTCTTGGCGTCGCCTGCCTTGGCCACGATCACCGCCGCGCCGACGTTCTTTCCCTCCACGGTGCAGCGGCGGTCGTTTTCCTCATCGGGGACCAGCTCCACCACGTCCTCGCCGCTGATGATCTCCCACTCCACGGGGTCCGTGGCGTTGCTGGGGGTGGGTGTGACCGACAAAAGCAGATTGGTGTTGCGGTTGATGTACTGGGGGTTGGTCTGGTTGAACGCCAGGCCCTTGGTGGGAATCTCCTCCGGCTTGGGTTCGGTTTTTTCCACCACGGTAATATCAATGGTTCCCTCTACTCGGTTGCCCTGGTTGGTGGTCGCCGTGGCTGTGACCCTGACCGTGCCCTGTCCGTCGGAGCGGAACTTGGCGGATCTGCCGTTATCCGAAACTGTCGCTGTAACCACGCTGGAAGGGCTCCACGTGACACTTTGAATGCTTTCGCCAACTACGCTGGACTCCAGCTGGGCGTTGATGGTAATTTCTGTTCCGGCCTCCACCGTGGTATCCTTGGTGGTCAGCCGGAGCTCTCTGTGCTCCTCCTGGGGCGGAGCAGTCACCGCAACACTGCAGGTTGCCGTATAACTCTGGCCCTCATGTGTCGTTGAGGCAGTAATTGTGGCCGTTCCCTCTCCCACGGGCGCAATCCCTACGGTAACATAGTTCCGGCCAGCAGCAGTCACTGTTGGCTGGCCCGGCTTTGCAACCGACTCATTACTGCTTGTAAACGTTACTGCCAGGGTATCGGGGTCCTTCGCCAGGCCCTCCAGCTTCACGGTAATCATTTTTGCCGCGTCCCCAACCTTGAAGTCAAGCGAAGACGGAGTAATGCTCAGCGATGGACTCCCGCTTGCCGCCGCGGCGGGAAGCGTCAGGGACAGTACCGTCACAAGGGCCAGCAGCAGCGCGCCGGCCCGGCGTCTCCAGTTCATGTTTGATCTGCTCCTTCCATTCATACGGGCGAGAGGGCGGGGCAGCCCGCCCTCTCGCGGTGCGTCTTAGCTCATCCAGCTGATGGGGCTTACATCGGCAGTCCAAACGCCTTCCGTTCCCGGAGCCGAACCGGGCGCCGGAGGAGTATAGTTGATCTTGACTGTCAGTGTCGTATTCTCCCGCACGTTATGGCTTGCGCCGCAGAGATTCATCTGGAAGAAAATCGTACTGCCGCTTCGGACCTTATCCACCTTAAAGGCCAGCATCTGCCCAATCGGCTTGTCGTGGCCTGTATTATTGGTCAGGGTAATGGTTCCTGTACCAGCCGGCATGATATTCATCACGCTGCCGATATTGATGTAATTGTTTGTAGAGAGATTATTGCTCCCGGTATGCTTGCTATCGTTAAGCGGGCAGGTGTCCAGCGGATACCGTGTATCTTTTCCGGTACTCAGATCTCTGACGCGGTAATGCAGGCTGTCACTGAAGTTGATTCTCAGCGTTCCGCTGCAGGTCGGCGTCGTATTCGCCGTTCCGGTATCCGTGGTCGCGCTCAAATCGCAGTTGGTCACGGTGAGGAAGTTCTGGCTGGTATTGAAATACGACCGGGAGGCCCGGAAGGCGTTGCCGGAGGAGTTGACCGTGTGACCCACCACCAGCAACGTATACCAGTCGTTGCCCTGCATTCCGGTCATGGGGTTCAGCGGCAGCCGTCCCACGGAGCCGGCGGCGGTCCCCACGCTCACCAGCTCATCCCGGGCCGTCATGGCCACGTCTGTGACGCCGCCGGAAGCCGTCTGGCTGATCAGATCCGCGTAGGTGCTCTTGACCTGCTCATTTCCGTAGATATCAAACACAGAGCCAAGGTAGGTCCGTCCGTTATAGCAGCCCGTCAGCATGGCATCCAGAACCGTTTCCACATCCGGGTACTTCGCCTTTCCCTCCGTTCCCCAGAGACTGTTTACCTTGTCGTCTTTAAACTCCTCGGCAAAGGGAGACCCTCTGTCCGTCGTCAGGGAGTTGGTGGGTACCAGCGCATAGCTGATATAGGAGCTTCGGTCCACCGAGATGGTGGCGTTGGCGTTGCCGTTTCGGGTGATGTCAATCTTGGGCAGCACGGCGTCCACCGTGGTGAACTGGTAAGCCAGTACGTTGTCGGAATAGATGGGGGACACGCCCTGGGTCACCAGATACAGAATATAGGTGGTGTTGGGTGTCAGACCCTCAATCTGAATTTCCCGCATGATGCCGGCCTGAATCGTTCCGCCCTTGCTGCTGTCGCCGGAGATGACACCGCTGGTTCCCTGCACGCCGCCGGTCACAGTGGTGACATAGGGCTGAACAACCTCAAGTCCTTCCCGCTCCTTGTCCGCCTCATTCTCCTTGACCTCAATCTCGGTGATTTTCTCCAGTTCCGGCTTCACCGTACTGGTGCCGGAACTGGCACTAATCTGCGGCTCCACCGGACAGGTATAGTTTATGCCGACTGTCGGGTCGGTTCCGGTCTTTGTCACCGGGGCCGCCACATAGTACACGGTACCGGGCCGGTCAATGGTCACGCGGAGGGTGGCGCTGATGTCGCCGGCCTCCACCTGGGGATAGGTTCCCAGGAATTCCGGCGCCTGGCTGTCCGTAAAGGGAATCCGCATATCGAAGGGATCGGGCACGCCGATGGAAACCGCGCCGGCAGAAGTCGCGTTATTCAGGTTGTTGGAGTTGCCCAGGGTCTGCAGGCCGGACTGCCGCAGGGCGCTGTTGCTGCCGGAGAGGACGGTGGCCGACATGGTAACCGTCTCATTCCAGGCGGTATAGTTGGGGTCGGAGTTGATGCTGTCCACGTGGATGGCAAACTCCACCTCATCCGTCAGCTCGTTCAGCTGCTCAAAGATGGAATTGTGATTTCGGAGGTTGGGGTGGTTCATCAGGCTGGCGTACACCCGTCCGCCAGGCTGGCCCGCCACGTTGGTGGTGATGGAGCCCTCCTCCTTCCAGCTGCTCCAGGGACTGTTTTCGCCGGACCTGGTGCGGGAGTAAAGGGTGTAGGCCATGGTTTTGTCCGTCCACAGCAGCAGGTCCCACTTGGCATCGTCAGAGACGCTCTCCGTGGCCGAGGGGAGCATGGAGAAGCTCAGGTCCACGCGGATGCCGCCCGTGGGGATGGTCACCGTGTTTCCGTCCTTGTCAACGACGGTCTCCGTGTCCCCAATCACCATGGTGTCGGCAATGCCCAGGTTCACCGTGGCAAACAGGGTGGTGAACTGGGGCAGCGTGGTGACGCCCCGGTTGCCCTGCATCTGGTTGCCCACCATGTCCTGGATGCCGGTCAGGGTGATGTAATAGGTCGTGCCGCCGGCCAGGTTCAGGCCGCTGTCCACCTTTTCGCTGTTATAGGGAATCGTGATGAACATCTCGCCGGTGCCGGAGGGGTCCATCTCCACCACGGCCTGGCGGAAGTCCACCAGCCAGTCCCGCGTGGTCGTCTCCTTGCTGTCGCCGTCGTCCTCGTTGGCGGAGACCCAGGGGTCCGGCTTCACCGGTCCCCTGTTGCTCATGCGGTAGAGGCTGATGTGGTTGGCCAGCCGGGCAGCCAGGAGGTCCCTGGCTTCCCGCTCGCCTCTTCCGGCCTCCATGGCCGCCTGAACGTCCTGATAGAGCTCCAGGAAGTTGCTGGTCTCGGATTTGCCGTTGACATCCCGGACGCCCTTCACCCGCTCCGAGAATACCAGGCGGATGGAGGTATCGGCGTAGGGCGTCAGGGCGTTTCCGCTGGAGCCGTCATGGGTGAACTCCTGCTTCACCGTGGGGGCCTGGTTATCCAGCGTCCGGATCTGCATGGGGGGCACCAGATCGTCCTTGGGGTTGTCGGAGGGGAAGACGCAGTAGTTGCCCGAGCGGTCCTTGGCCACGAAGTACAGGTCGTAACCCGTCTGGGCCGCCAGACCGGAGACATTGAAGTTCACCGGGGTGTCCGCCTGACCGACGTTGACGCTGCCCTTGCGCAGGGCCCCCAGGCCGGTCTCAATCTGCATCTTGGCCGTCTCGGTGTTGGGCAGGGGGTCCGTCTCGCTGGCGTCCTGGCGGTAGAACTGGGCGCCCTCCTTCACCACCGCCCAGTACAGCGTGCCGGGCTCGTTCAGGGTCACCCGCATGGACACGCTGGTGGCCGTGGCGTCCCCGGACTCCAGGTCCAGGATCACCGGCGGCGTCTTGTCCAGGGTCCGAATGTCAATCTTCCGCACTGCGGAGCTCCGGGCGCCGTCCACGTCGCAGAGCCACAGGTACAGGTCATAATCCGTCTCCTCCCGGAGGTGGGCGGAGTTCACCTGGGGAATCAGCCAGGGCACGTTCTTCCGCAGATCCACCACGCCGTAGCCCAGGTTGCCGCTGAGGGAGTTGGCCTTGAAATCGGCGGCGGTGGGGGCGGTGGAGTTGTTGGGCATCAGGGCGTAGTACAGGCGGCAGGTCTTGTTGGCCATGACACGGGCCTGGATGATCTGCTCGCCGTCGTCGTTCTCCGCCAGGTTGGCGGTGGGGTATCCGGTGCCGAAGGCCGGGGTGGTGTCGTCCGGCGTCACGAAGGCGGTGACCTTTACGGCGCTGCGCTGGCCCCGGTTATCCTGGAGCAGGGCGGAGACGTAGTAGGACCCGTCGATGCTCAGCCCGGAGAGGGCCGCCGTCACCTCGGTCTTGCCGGCGGAGACGTTCACGGTGCCCTTGCGGATCACCTTGCCGTTGGTCGTGGTGGAGGTCGTGGTCAGGTCCTCCTCCCCCAGAGAGCCGTCCGCCAGGGCGCTGAGACCCCAGTAGAGGGTGCCGGGCTTGTTGGTGCTGAACACCGCCGTGGCGCTGCGGGAGGCCACGTTCCGCACGGCCGGGTAGCCCGTCAGCAGCCGGGGGTCCTCGGAGGACTCCGCCGCCGCCGCAGAATCCATCTGCTGGCCGCCGATATTGGAGTTGATGCCGGGCCGGACAAAGATGGTGTCCGGCAGGATGGCGCTGGTGGTGCCGGAGGCATCCACGTTCATATGCTCAATGTCGCCGCTGCCGGTGATGGTGGAGCCCACGTCCAGGTTGATCTCCTTCACGCTGGTAGTGGCGTCGATGTTCACCGTGGCATTGGCGGCCTTCTCGTCGATGGTCACCTTCTGGATGATGCCCTGGGCCAGGTTGATGGTGGACTCCGGCGTCAGGTTGACGAACTCCTTGATGTTGCCCGCCAGGTCCAGCCGGGAACCGCTGGCGGCGTCAAAGGTAATCTTCTTCAGGCCCAGGCCGTCCGCGGTGACGTCCTCCAGGTAGGCCTGGGTCCGCACGTTGGTGTCGCCGATATTCGTCAGGCCCTCCGCCCGGAGGGTGATGAACTGGTCCGTCATGCTGTCCACTTCCATGACGCTGGCCCTCACATTGCGCAGAACAATGCTGTTCTCGCCCGCCTGGGCCTCGCCGCCGCCGGCGATGATGATCTTGCCCTGGACCTCCACATTCTCCAGCACCAGGTCCCCGAGACCCACGCCGCCGGTGAGGTAGAGGTTGCCGGTGATCAGCGCGTTGCGCAGGGTGACGCCGGGCGTGTTGACGGTCAGGTTGCCGTACACATTCATGTTGTTGTACTCGCCGGGCTCATGGATCAGCGAGCCCAGGGCCCGCACCAGGAAGCAGGCCACCTGGCCCCGGGTGATGCTGGCCTTGGGCCGGAAGGCGCCGTCCGCGTACCCCTGGATAATCCCCAGGTCCGCGGCCTCCTGCACCAGTCCCCGGCTCCAGGCGCCCATCTGGCGGCTGTCGGTAAAGTCGCTGTTCAGTCCGCCGCCGCCCTGCAAACGCAGGTTCCGGCCGATGAGCACCGCCGCCTGCTCCCGGGTCACCAGGGCGCGGGGGGAGGCGGTGGTGGCGCTGGTGCCGTTGAAATAGCCCGCCTTGTGGGCGATGCAGATGTCCTCCGCGTACCAGGCGCCGTCCGGCACGTCGGTGAAGGGGTTGGGACCCACCTCCGTATAGCCGAAGGCACGGTTCACCAGGGTGACAAACTCCGCCCGGGTGATCTGCTGGTCCGGATTCAGATCACCGGCCGCGTTGCCCCGCATGACGCCCCAATCCACGATTTGGTTTAAGTAGGGTTCCATCCACTCGGCGGCCTCCGCCTCCGGAATGGCCGCCGGCAGAACGCCCGCCAGCAGGACCGCAGCCAGGGCTAAGGCTGTGATCCTCTTCCAGATCCTGTTCTTCCTGTTCATGGGTCTCTCCTTCCAGTTCATCATGTGTCCTCCAGGTCCTCCTCCAAGTCCGCGCGCCGCATCTCGTTTTGCAGCTGAATGTTGAAAACCGCCTTGCGCACCATCACTTCCTCGTCCTCGCACATCTCCACGAACTTGGCGGCGTACATCACGCGCTCCTCCTTCAGCTCGTTGATCCGCAGGATCTCACAGCGGAGAATCAGCGGCTCATCCGTCAGCGGAATCACCACCTCCATCCGTTCGCCGGCCCGCAGGCCGGGCCCGCTGAAAAAGCCGATGCCGCCGCAGCTGAGGTCGATGGAGCGGATGTTCCGGCGGCCCTTCCACCTGCCGCTTAACGGATAGAGAAAGCTCTCAAAGCGGATTGGGACCCGCAGGTTCCGCCGGACCTCCGGGTCCAGCTCCATGAGCTTTTCCAGGGCAAATCGCTCTCCCCGCTGGCGCAGGACCTTGCACTGGTAGGCCATATTACTGCGGCCCATGCTGATGAGCTCCACGATCTCGTGGGCCCCCACCGCATCCTCCCGGCCGCCCAGGATCTCCACCTGAAGGGTCTGCCCGTCGGTGGGGCCCTGCATCAGGCAGTGGGCCAGGGGGGTGTTGCCGCTGTCCAGCAGCATGTAGAGCTTGTCGTCCTGTCGATTCATTTCCATCCGTTACTCCTCCTTGCGGCCGCCGCCGTCTCCCGGCGCCTCGTTCCGGGCGCTGGGGTCAAATTTCAGAAAATAGACATAGATCTCCACAATCGCCTGATAGAGATTCTCAGGGACCTCCTGACCCAGCTGCAGCTGGGT
>JAAWIL010000268.1 GCA_022796315.1 Oscillibacter sp.
CCGCAGGCATCCTGACGGATGGCAAGGATTTTTAACGCAGTCAGGGCGGAAAATACGCCGCCAAGACATGCGCGGGGAGATTTTAAACAGGCTCTGAGAGAATGGGAGCGGGGGCTTCTGCCGGGAGGCCCGGCCTTTGGGTTACTTCTTCAGCTCTCCCGTGGCCAGCTGGGTGAGGTAGGCGTTCAGGAAGCCGTCCAGATCCCCGTCCATCACGGCGTCGATGCCGCTGGTTTCGTAGCCCGTCCGGGTGTCCTTCACCATTTGGTAGGGCATGAATACATAGGAGCGGATCTGGCTGCCCCACTCGATCTTCATCTGCACGCCCTTGATGTCGCTGATCTTCTCCGCGTGCTGCTGGGCCTTCAGCTCCAGGAGCTTGGCCCGGAGCATCTTCATGCAGTTGTCCTTGTTCTGGAACTGGCTGCGCTCCTGCTGAGAGGCCACCACGATGCCCGTGGGCTTGTGGATCAGGCGGACGGCGGAGGAGGTCTTGTTGACGTGCTGTCCGCCGGCGCCGCTGGCCCGGTAGACCTGCATCTCGATGTCCTCATCCCGGATCTCGATGGACTCGTCGTTTTCAATCTCCGGCATGACCTCGATGGCGGCAAAGGAGGTCTGCCGGCGGGCGTTGGCGTCGAAGGGGGAGACCCGCACCAGGCGGTGGACGCCGTTCTCGCTCTTCAAAAGGCCGTAGGCGTTCTCGCCCTCGATGGAGATGGCGGCGGACTTGATGCCGGCCTCGTCGCCGTCCTCGTAGTCCAGGACCTTGTAGACGAACCCGTGGCGCTCCGCCCAGCGGGTGTACATCCGGTAGAGCATCTGAGCCCAGTCCTGGGCCTCGGTGCCGCCGGCGCCGGCGTGGAACTGCAAAATGGCGTTGGAGCTGTCGTACTCCCCGGAGAGGAGGGTGGTCATGCGGGTCTCCTCCACCTGGCTCTCCAGGGCGGCGAACTCGGTTTTCAGCTCCTCCAGAAGGTCTGGGTCGTCGGCCTCCTGGCCCATCTCGCACAGGGCGGTCAGGTCCTCCCAGGAGGAGAGGAGCTTCTGGTGCCGGGCAATCTTGTTCTGGAGCTGCTTTAAGCGCATCTGCACCTTTTGGGAGCGCTCCAGGTCGTTCCAGAAGCCGTCCTGGGCGGTTTCGTCCTCCAGGCGGGCGGCCTCCTGCCGGGCGGACTCGATGTCCAGGGCGGCGGAGAGCTTGTCCAGCTCCGGCTCCAGCTCCCGGAGTTTTTGCTTATAGGCGTCGTATTCAATCAGAGCCATGATGATTTCTCCATTCTTTGGATTCATAATCATCCTATTATACCGAAGGGAAATTTATTTGTAAAGGGGAGAATTCTGAAAAACAGCGTGTTTGGACACGGATTTTATCATCGGGAACCGCCTGTGGACGGGGAAGGCCCTCTCGGTCCGGCCTGCGGCCGGCCAGCTCCCCCAGAGGGGGCGCTTGCGGGATGTCGATTCCCCCCTGAACCTCTCCCTTTGGGAGAGGCGGCACGGCGGAGCCGTGACGGAGAGGGCGTCCCGCCTGTTCTGCCAGATCTCCCAACAGACAGAACCGGGGACATTTCTGGGCACGGAAATTATGGTAATAAATGGAATTTCTGGAGGGAAGCGGAAGAATACCCTCATCCAGGCGGGGCAAAGCCGAATTGTTTCCAGGATGATACAAAATTGTTGCCGTTCGTTCACAGTTTGTTCATGAAAAAGAGGGCGTGTTTCGCTATCTTATAAAGAGGTATATTATGTAACCCGAAATCCGAGACAGCATGGAGGAAATCTTATGAACGGATTATGGAAAAAGCGCGTCTCAGCGTTCATCATGGCGCTGGTGATGATTGTCAGCCTGATGCCGATGGCATTGGCGGAGGGGGAGGAAATCCCCGGCGGCACAGCGATAGTTACAGAGGGAGGGGGTTCCGGGAAGGAAGAAGAGATCCCTGATGGAGGCCCCGGAGATAATACCGGAACCGAGCATAAACATTCTTATACAGAAACCATTATAAAAGAGGCCTCTTGTACAGAAGAAGGATCAAAAAAGCTTACTTGTGACTGTGGACACAGTTATGACGTGACTATTGATCCTCTTGGACACAATTATGGCAGTTGGGAAGTTGTGGCTGCCGCAACCTGCACGGCAGATGGTTCAAATAGAAGAAAGTGTTCTCGATGCAACGATGTAGACACACAGAACATTAAGGCATTGGGGCATGATTGGAAAACCACAAGTGAAATAAAGCCAACTTGCACTCAGGCTGGAACAATAACCCAAACATGCCAGCGTACTGGCTGTGGTGAGACTGAAACAAACGAGCAAAAAGCCCTAGGTCACGATTATAGTTGGACCAATAATGGGGACAATCATACCGGTACGTGTAAACGGAACGATTCCACAATCGCCAGCGAAGCGCATGTGGATGGTAACAAAGACAATATTTGTGACAAATGTACGGCTCCGATGGGAGCAACTAGCTTCACGGTGGTTTTCCAGACTCTAAACACAAATGGTTCAGCCACCACAACAACTCAGAATGTTGCCTTAAATGGTAAGCCCACCACCCCCGGCAATCCTAGTTCTGTTACCTTCGGCGGGAAAACCTATACGTTCAAGGGTTGGACAGAAGTGAATGCTGGAAGCAACTGGTATGTTTATACGAATCAGAAGCTGGTTACCCCTGCCGCTCAGAGTGTGGCTGCGAACGTGACTTACTATGCGGTCTACACGACCAGCGGCTACACGGTCACATTCCAGTACCTCAATAGTAACGGCAGTTCTACCAACAGTGTCCAAACAGTTGGTTTGAACAGCTATCCCGCTAATCCAGGGACGCCCTCCGCAGTTACCGTTGGCGGGACAACTTACACTTTTTATTGTTGGAGCACCAACAGCAGCAACAATCCGTGGTATGTTTATAAGAATCAGGCTCCGGTATCACCCACCAGCCAGAAGGTTACCGGAAATATCACCTATTATGCCCTCTACACGGCGAAGGTTAGCACCGACATCACCCTCACCGCCGCGCCGGGCAAGTCCGTGGACTTTGACATCGGCAAGTTCCAGGACGCCTACCGGAGCAAGTACTCCAGCGGCACCATCGACTATGTGGAGTTCGTGGTCCCCAGCAGCTATTCCAACTTCTCGGGCACGATTTACGACGGCTCCACGGAGCTCAGCCGCAGCGACCTGAACAGCAGCATCTACTACTACAGCGGCGGCTCCAGCGGCAGCCGGCTCAAGGACCTGTCCTTCCAGGCGGACAAGAAGGCCAAGAGCGGGGACTCCCTGACCCTCAGCTACACCGCCTATGCCAGCAAGAACAGCTACGTGGACGGCAAGCTGATCCTGAAGGTCAGCGGCACCAGCGCCAGCGGGGACATTGAGTACGAGGTGGCCCCCGGCAAGACCGTGGACTTCAACAGCCGGGACTTCCGGGACTACCTGCGGGACACCTACAAGGGCGAGTACCTGGACTATGTCCGCTTTGACAGCGTCTCCATCAGCGGCGGCACCCTCTACCACAACTACGGCAAGAGCGGCGAGACCTCTTACACCGGCAGCAAGCTGAGCAAGGAGTACTTCTACGAGGACCCGGGCAAGAACCAGTGCGGTCTGGACAACCTGACCTTCGTGGCCTCCAACAGCTTCAAGAGCGATCTCACCATCGGCTTCACCGCCTACTCCTACACCAACAGCAGCCACAATGTCAAGGGTGAGGTGGTCATCGTCTCCACCTCCAAGGGCGCCAGCGGGGACATTGAGTATGAGGTGGCCCCCGGCAAGACCGTGGACCTGAAGGCCACCGACTTCCGCAAGTTCCTCCGGGACGAGGAGGACAGCTCCTCCGTGGTGGATTACGTGGAATTCAAGCGGCCCAGCTCCACCTCCATTTTCAACGACGGCACCCTGTACTACGACCGGGGCGGCAGGAGCGAAACCGCCCTGACCCGGTCCAACATCAGCGGCTATAAGTTCTACTACAGTCCCGGCAGCAAGGACTATGACCTGGACGACCTGACCTTTGAGGCCAAGAGCAGCTTCAAGGACGAGATCGAGCTGGACTTCACCGTCTACGGCACCGGGAAGAACGAGTACGCCACCGGCACCCTGGTCATCAAGTCCACCAGCAAGACGGAGAAGGGCGACATCAACTATGAGGTCACCCCCGGCAAGACCGTGAACCTGAAGGCCACCGACTTCCGCACATTCCTGCGGGACGAGGAGGACAGCAAGGCCGTGGTGGACTATGTGGTGTTCCGGAAGCCCAGCTCCACCTCCATCTTCGACGACGGCACCCTGTACTACGACCGGAGCGGCAAGAGCGAGATCACCCTGACCCGGTCCAACATCAGCAGCTACAAGTTCCACTACAGCCCCGGCAGCAAGGAGTACGACCTGGACGACCTGACCTTTGAGGCCAAGAGCAGCTTCAGGGACTCCATCACCCTGGACTTCACCGTCTACGGCACCGACGACGAGGAGGCCGACGGCACCCTGGTGATCTACACCAACTCCTCCGCGGCGGCGGGCTCCAACTACGTGGGCAGCATCCGCTACAACACCGTCTCCGGCACCAATGTCCAGATCAACGCCAACGACATTGCCCGCTTCCTGAACCAGAGCCTGCCGGGCTACAGCCTCCAGTACGTGACGCTGACCGGCGTGCCCTCCAGCGGCACCCTGTACTACAACTACTACAACGCCAGCAAGTACGGCACCGCCTCCCGGATGGCCCTGAACTCCTCCAACTGCGCGGGACAGAACTTCTACTTCGCCCCCGGCTCCACCGCCCAGTACGCCCTGACGGAGCTGACCTACGTCCCCAGCAGCTACAACTACTGCGCCAGCATCCCCTTCACCGCCTATGCCGCCAACTCCCTCAGCGTGGCGGGCACGATCCTCATCAGCGTCAGCCAGCGCACCCTCTCCGAGGTCTACGGCGTGACGCCCAGGAACACGGCGGTGAACTTCCCGGCGTCCTCCATCTACAACGCCGTCCAGAGCGCCACCGGCTCCGGCCTGTACAGCATCCAGCTCCTGAAGCTGCCGCCCGCCAACGCCGGTACGATCTACGTGGGCAGCGGCACGAATACCCGGGCGGCCACCAACGTGCAGTACACCTACAGCAGCGGCACCAACTCCATCAGCCAGCTGCGCTTTGTGCCCGGCGCCTCCTTCACGGGCTCTGTGGAGATCCCCTATGTGGCCCTGAACAGCAGCGGCACGGCCCTGGCCTCCGGCACCTTCTCCCTGGGCGTGGTGAACCGGGTGAAGAGCTTCACCGACGTGGGCAGCGGGTCCTGGTGCTATAAGTACGTGGCGGAGCTGTCGGACGCCAATGTGATTTCCGGCTACTCCAACGGCAGCTTCAAGCCGGACAGCACCGTGTCCTACGGCGCGGCGCTGAAGCTGATCATGCTGGCGGCGGGCTATCCCGAGCAGGCGCCCACCACGAAGAACGTCTTCAGCGGCTATCTGGCCAAGGCCCGGGCCGACGGTCTGGTGAGCCGCAACAACGTGAACCTCAGCGCCCCCATCACCCGTCTCCAGGTGGCCCAGCTGGCCGCCGGCGCGCTGAAGCTGAACACCAGCAACCTCTCCAGCGTGAAGCCCTTCACGGATACCTCGGATCTGTACGTGCAGGCGCTGAACGCGGCGGGGATTGTGGAGGGATACTTCAACAACGGTACGAGTACCTTCCGTCCCAACAACAGCCTGACTCGCGGCCAGATGTCCGCCATTGTCTGGCGGATGCAGAACTACCGCAAGTAAGAACGCGAAGAGCCCGCCGTCCGAAAGGACGGCGGGCTTGCTTTGCGGGGGAAATTGACAGGAGGCAGTTACGGTCACGATCACCGTAAAACGCAGAAACCGCCACCCAGCGCGGTGACGGTTTCTATTGACAGAAACGAACACAATGTAGAGGCCAGCCGCTTGCGGCGGGGGACTCTTCCGCCTTTATAATACCACAACTCCGGGGAAAGCCAAGGGGCTCCTTGGGCCGTGTAGATCCTTCTCTTGAATCTGCGCCGTCTCTCCCCGCAAAAGGCGGGGCTCTGCCCCTGTTTTGCTGACCTTTTTCCCTGCCGCCGCTTTGCGGCGGTTTTTACGAGGGTTTCGCAGGGGCCCTGCCCCTGCACCCCGCCAGGGGGCGCCGCCCCCTGGACCTCCGCCAGCTTTTGAAAAAGCTGGACCAAAACTTTTTCCGTTCCTTGCACGGGCCTGGGCAAAAGCACGAAAGATGCGGCGCAGTTGTAAGGAGGGGATCACATGGATCACACAACCAATCACCAGCTCTCCCAATGGGAGAACACCGACCGCGTCCTGATGGAGGACTTCAACGCCGACAACGCCAAAATCGACGCCGCCCTGCGGGCCGAAGCCGACGCCCGCGCCGCCGCCGACGCTGCCCTGGCGGCCCAGGTGGCCAAGCTGGGGAACTGCCAGATCAGCCGGTTCACCTACACCGGCACCGGGCCGGATGTCCCGCAGGTTCTGACCTTTCCCAAAAAGCCGCTGATGGTCATGATGATGAACGGCAGCGGGTGCGCCGCGTTCTGCCTCTATGGCTTCACCTCCAGCAGACTGCTTGACAGCTCGGACGGGCATTTTCCGGTGTCCTGGACGGAGAATTCCCTTACCTGGACATCCTCCACCATGAACGCCAAGGGCACACCCTACCCCGCGCTGGTACTGTACGCCATGGACTGACCCGGCGCGCAGAGAGAAGGCCCCCGCTCCTTTCGGAGCGGGGGCCTTGTTTTGCCCTTTGCCTAAAAAGAGGGTGCTCTTATCAGGCGTTGGAAGCGGTCATGGTGAATGTACCAGCCTGGACAATATCGCCAGCGGTATTCACAATCTTATAGGTGTGAATGCCCACGGGGATCTCGTCCCAGTTGATGCACTGCACGCCGCCGGTAGCCCAGAGACCAGTGGCAACCTCAACAGTGTTGTCCAGAATCAGGCTGTAACCAGTATCCGCAGGCAGGTTGATCGTCACCAGGAGCACAGCAGTGTTCACATCCTGGTCCTTGCCGATCTGCAGGAAGCTGGACTCACCGGCCTGATGGGTCCAACCCAGCAGATTCTGCATCGCCTGGGTGTGGTGATAGATGCCAGGGCCCTGGGCCACAATCTCGGCCTTGAGGTCGTTAGTGACGTCATCGCTCACCAGCTTCTCGTTGCTGTCTTCGTCCACGGGGGTGATGCCGGTCGCCGGCTTCGTGGTCGCGGTACTATCCTCGGGAGCCACAACAACCGCATCCATCACACTCTTCAGAGCCGGGGTCTCATAGGTGCCCTGGTCATCAGAGGTAGCGGCATTGCCGGCAATGGGATCATACCACAGCGTCAGGGTCAGCTCGGTCGTGCCGGCCTGGAACGTGGGCACAACCACCGTGCGGTCAGCAGTCCGGCAGATGTAGCCGATCAGGTTGTCGCCGATGATCTTGTCGCCGGCGGCCATCTTCTCAACGGTCTTGCCAACGTTGATCTGCGTGCCGGTGTTGGCGTCGATGTACTGCAGGTGAACCGTGGTCAGATCGGGATCAACGGGCTTCTCAGTCTCGTTACCGGCGTTGATCACGTCGGGAGTCTGGTCCCAAACCACCACGCTGGTGGCCACGCCGCCCTCGAAGACAGCGCTGATGAAGCCGGAGAACTTCTCGTTGTCCATCAGGTCCTTGACCATCTTGGCCAGGGCCTCCTTGCCGGTCTGGCTGTACTCATACTGGTTCTCCATGACGTTGGTCTTCACGACCGCACCGTCGCGGAGCACATGGGTATCCTGAACCAGGACGATCTTGGCGTCGTTCCGGACAGCGAAGCCGTCCTTCTGGTTGGCGACCGCGCTCTCAATCCACAGGGTGTTGCCCGTGGTGGTGATCACGTTGGTGCCATCCTCCGGGCCGCGGGTCACGGGATCAAGGGAGAGATAGTCAGGGCCCGTGGGGATGGAAATCCAGCCGTTGCCCTGGGTGGCGTTGGTGCCGGTCAGGTCGGTGGAGAGAACCACGGTGTCGTTGTCCTCCACAGAGGCCTCAACCTTGCGGACCAGGCCGACGAACTTGTTGCCAGCGGTGTCGGCATCCTTCTTCGCCCAGAACTCGCCCACGACGTTCAGGCCATTGGGCTGGCTGCTGCTCATGGTAGTGCTGTCGTCGCGGTTCTCGTCCCAGCTGATCAGGCTGGCGGACTTCACAGTGCCGTCGCCCTTGTACTTCATCTCGTACCACTGGCCGAGGACCATGGAGTCGATGTCGGGAGTAGCGCCGTCGGAGACCTCGGTGATCTCGGTGATCTCACCGTTGACAATCACCTTGCGGCTCCAGGTCCACAGCTCGTCTTCCTTGTTGTAGCTCTCCTGCTCCATGTCGTCACTGATGACATAGGCATAGTTGGTGGTAGAGCCGGAGTCCTCGCCGACCACGATGGCGGCAATGATGGCGCCGTCGGTGTCAAACAGGTTGTACACGCCGTTGGCGATGGAGTCCAGACGGCCGGGCTCGGGATCAGCGGGAGGAGTCGTCTGCACCGCGTCGGTGAAGCCGGTGGTGTTGCTGGAATTGTGGAACACCTGGGTGGCGGTCCAAGCGGTGAGGTTGGCGTTCTGCACGCCCACGGTCACGGCGTCCACGTCGTCGATGATGATGGCGGGGTTATTATCATCAACAATTTGGTTGGGCCGGGTGGCACGGATCAGGTCGGTGGTCACGGTGATGTAGATGGAATCATCGGTGCCGTAGGCCATCTTCACATTGGCCGTGTTGTTAAGGCCGGCATACTCATTGATGCCCAGGGTGGACACGTGCTTCTTGTCGATGGTGCCGTACTTGTCAAAGCCCGCATTATTGGTGCTGGTAACATCAATATGACGGCTCTGACCGGCCTTGTTCTTATCGGCGTTGAACTGGGTGTCGGTCCGGGCAATCTCCGTCAGAACATAGGCGCCGCTCTTGTTGACGGTGTACTTGCACCAGGTGTTCATCAGGGAGTTCAGGGAGTGGTCCGCATCGGTGGTGGTCATGGGCTTGCCGTCGGCATACTTGCTGTCATTCAGCTTGATGGTAACGGTGTCCATGGTGCCGTCGGTGAGGATGATGTTGCCCTCGGCGGTCTTGTTGGCCAGGTTGCTGGTCTTGCCGTCGATGCCGGTCAGGAACGCGTAGTTGGTGGTGGCCTCCACGATCTCAATGCCGATCATGTACCCATAGGGGTCCAGATACAGATTGTACGTGGTGTTCTTCATGTTGTCCTTGACATACTCGTCCAGCACCTCGGGATCGTAGCTGGCGGAGTTGGCATAGTCATACTGCTCGTCGGCCTTGACCCAGCTGCCGTTCTTGAAGGCGCTGATCTCGGTCTCAGAGATGACCTCGGGGTCCAGGATCTCCTGGATGGCGCCGTCGGCCACGCGGACCAGAACAATGTCGCCGTCCTTCACGTCCTCAACGGTGATGTCCTCGTTCTTCACGCGCAGGTCATCCACGGTGTGGGCCTTGTTGCGGGAAACATCGCTGGTGTTCTTCACCAGGACGAAGGCGGTGGTGTTGTCGAGATCCTCCAGGGAGTAAACCTCGAACTCAGCCTCTTCCTTCTTCTCGTCGTAGTCATCGGTGGCAATCGCCAGATAGGTGTTGACCACGGCGACATAGACGGTCTCCACGTCCTTGTCGTTGTCCACAAACACCTGGGTCAGGACGCCGTTGCCGGTGCCGCCGATGCCCTTGGTGTTGCTGCGGATCATGTTGCCCTGGGTGAAGTGGAAGACGTCAGCGTTGTCGTTGCCGTTCAGCACGTCCTTGCTGACCTCGCCGTCCACATGGATCTCGAAGTTGTACTCGTCGATGGTCCGGCTGCCCAGCAGATCATAGAGATCCCGGCCAGTGACCTCGGTGGTGTACTCCTTCTTGAGGAGCTCGGTCTTGATGTAAGCGCCGATCTCCTCGCCGTCGTACTTCCACTCGCGGTCCGGACGGCCGAACACGTCCATGTCCTCGGTCAGGACCAGCTTGTTGAAGTACTGCTCAGCAAACTGCACGTTGTCGTCATCATAGATGTTGTTCCAGCGGGTCTGCTGGCTGCCCCACTCCTGGGGACGGGCGTTGCTGCTGCCCACGGTCACTTCCGCGCCGTTGACAGTCGCGGTGATCTTCTGGTCATACTCCACCAGGTCGGCCTTCAGGGTGTTGAAGGCATACAGAGCGGCCTCCTGGCGGGTGACGTAGTCCACGCCGTTGAAGGTCTTCTCCAGGTTGGCATTCAGGCCGATGCCGATGGCCCGCTTCGCCACGTTGATGGACCAGTTGGGGCCGGTGTAGCCCTCGATCTCGGCGTCATAGCCCAGAGCGCCCAGCAGCATCTTCATGAAGGCATAGCCTGTCAGAGTGCCGGCGGGACGGAAGGAGCCATCGGCGTAACCGCTGATGATGCCTTCCTTCTGGCAGTAGGCGATGTAACCGGCGAACTCGCTGGTTACGGGGACGTCGCGGTAGGGGGCGGTGTCTGCGTGGAGCTCA
>JAAWIL010000063.1 GCA_022796315.1 Oscillibacter sp.
CCGCAGGCATCCTGACGGATGGCAAGGATTTTTAACGCAGTCAGGGCGGAAAATACGCCGCCAAGACATGCGCGGGGAGATTTTAAACAGGCTCTTAAAAGGGACGATACCTCCTCTCCCTTGACAACGGATCGAAAATGTGGTACACTGCCCCCATTCAAAGCGATGAGAGGGAAAAGTACCTCCCGGTGTCCGGCAAAGAGAGAGGGCGGCTGGTGTAAGCCCTTCCGGAGCGGGGGAGAAGGCGCCCTGGAGCTGCGGCGCGGAAATGCGCCGCCGCCTGCCCGGCGTTATCGGGAGAAGAAGTGCGTGTCAGCCAGACACGAATTCAGGTGGAACCGCGGGTTTTGTCAAACACTCGCCCTGAGCCGAAAACCGGCTCGGGGCGTTTTTTGCTCTGAGCCAGAAAAAAGGAGAAATCACATGAAAAACACAGAAAAGAGCATGGAAAAACTGGTGGCCCTGTGCAAGGGCCGGGGCTTCATCTTCCCCGGCAGCGAGATCTACGGCGGCCTTGCCAACACCTGGGACTACGGCCCCCTGGGCGCGGAGCTGAAGAACAACATCAAAAAGGCCTGGTGGAAGAAGTTCATCCAGGAGAACCCGTATAACGTGGGTCTGGACGCCGCCATCTTGATGAATCCCCAGACCTGGGTGGCCTCCGGCCATCTGGCGGGCTTCTCCGACCCCCTGATGGACTGCCGGGAGTGCCATGAGCGCTTCCGGGCCGACAAGCTCATCGAGGACTGGTGCGCCGGGAATTCCTTCACCTTAGACAAGCCCATCGACGCCTTCACCCAGCCGGAGATGAAGGATTTTGTGGAGGAGCACAACATCCCCTGTCCCACCTGCGGCAAGCACAATTTCACGGACATCCGCCAGTTTAACCTGATGTTCAAGACCTTCCAGGGCGTCACCGAGGACGCCAAGAACACCGTCTACCTCCGGCCGGAGACCGCCCAGGGCATCTTCACCAACTTTGTCAACGTCCAGCGGACCACCAGAAGGAAGCTCCCCTTCGGCATCGGCCAGATCGGAAAGTCCTTCCGCAACGAGATCACCCCGGGCAACTTCATCTTCCGGGTCCGGGAGTTTGAGCAGATGGAGCTGGAGTTCTTCTGCCAGCCCGGCAGCGACCTGGAGTGGTTCCAGTACTGGCGGGAGTTCTGCCACAACTGGCTCCTGGGCATCGGCCTGAAGGACGAGAACCTGCGCCTGCGGGATCACAGCCCCGAGGAGCTGTGCTTCTACTCCAAGGCCACCACGGACTTCGAGTACCTCTTCCCCTTCGGCTGGGGCGAGCTCTGGGGCGTGGCGGACCGCACGGACTACGACCTGACCCAGCACCAGACCACCTCCAACCGGGATCTGACCTACTTCGACCAGGAGAAGAACGAGCACTATATC
This sequence comes from Oscillibacter sp., assembly GCA_022796315.1. Classification (GTDB taxonomy): domain Bacteria; phylum Bacillota; class Clostridia; order Oscillospirales; family Oscillospiraceae; genus Oscillibacter. The sequence continues at coordinate 1,408 of JAAWIL010000063.1, forward strand.
CCCTACGTCATCGAGCCCTCCCTGGGTGTGGAGCGCTCCGTGCTGGCGGTGCTCTGCGACGCCTACGATGAGGAGATGGTGGACGAGGCCAAGAACGACGTCCGTACCGTCCTCCGCTTCCACCCGGCTCTGGCCCCCTTCAAGGCCGCCGTCCTGCCCCTGAGCAAGAAGCTCTCCGGCCCCGCCCTGGAGATCCAGCAGGAGCTCAGCAAGGACTTCATGGTGGACTTTGACGACACCGGCTCCATCGGCAAGCGGTACCGCCGGGAGGACGAGATCGGCACCCCCTTCTGCATCACCGTGGACTTTGACACTGTGGGAGACGACACCAAGGCCGGGGACCGCTGCGTCACCGTCCGGGACCGGGATACCATGGACCAGGTGCGCATCCCCATCGCGGAGCTCAAGAGCTACCTGGCGGAGAAGCTGGTCTACTGATGAGGCGGTTCTGGCTCTTTCAAAACGCCCCGGAGGGTCTGCCGAAGCGCCGGCAGGCCCTCTTCTGGCTGTGGAACGGAGGCGTCCTGCTGCTGGCGGGGCTGTGCCTGGGGCTCCTGTCCCTGTTCTTCGCCTACGGGGACTATCCGGATACCCTCATGAAGACCTACTTCCGGCACCCGCTGATCGTGGTATTGAACCTGGTTCCGGTGCTCCTGGCGCTGCTGACGGCCTACGGGCTTTTCGGCCGCCCCTGGCTGGCTTTCCTGTCGGCGGACCTGGTGGTCTGGGGTCTGTCCCTGGGGAACTACTACAAGCTCCGCTTCCGGGATGATCCCCTGATGTTCCAGGACCTGAAGAACATTCGGGACGCCGCCGGCATCACCCTGGAGGCCAACTACGACCTGACGCCGGACAAGCGGGTGTGGTTCGGGCTGCTCTGCCTGCTCTTCGGCACCGCCTTCCTCCTCTGCCTGGTCCGGGGAACGCTGCGGAAAAAGCCCCGGCTGGCAGTGCTTCTCCTTGCCGCCGTCCTCTGGATTCCGGTCCTGAAGGTCTGCGCCGACGATGACATCTACAAAAACAAAACCCAGAACTTCGACCTCATCAACCGCTGGTCCTCCACCCAGGTGTACCTCTCCAAGGGCTTTGTCTATCCCTTTCTCCACAGCGTGGGGGAGGGACGGCTGAAGCCCCCGGAGGGCTACCGGACGGCGGAGGCCAGGGCGCTGCTGGACCAGTACACCCCCCAGAACATCCCGGAGGAGCGCAAGGTGGACCTCATCTTCCTCCAGCTGGAGGCGTTCTCCGACTTCTCCCGTTTGGGCGGCGTGGAGGGCATCGACTTTGAAAAGGCCTATGGAACCTATCACGCTCTGGAGGCGGAGAGCTATACCGGGAACCTGGTGACCAACATCTTTGCCGGAGGCACCATCAACACGGAGCGGGCGGTGCTCACCGGCTACGCCGACCAGTGGAACTACCGGGAGAACACAAATTCCTACGCCTGGTATCTGGGGGACCAGGGCTATGCCGTGGAGGGCAGCCACCCCAGCTACGACTGGTTCTACAACCGCAAAAACGTGAACCGCTACCTGGGCCTGCCCACCTACTACTTCTACGAAAACCGCTATCAGGACCTCTGGTCCCAGGGCCTGGCCCCGGACAGCGTCCTCCTGCCGGAGATCTTCCGCCTCTATGAGGCCAACCGGGACGGGGAGGGGAGGCCCTATTTCTCCTTCAATGTCACCTACCAGGGCCACGGCCCCTACAGCACCGAGGAGGTCTGGCGGGGAGAGCACTTCACCGACGGCCGGTATTCCCCGGAGACCGCCAATATTGTGGATAACTACCTGGGTTCCGTCATGGACACGGCGGAGCAGCTCCGGCTCCTGATGGACCGCTTCCGGGCGGAGGAGCGCCCGGTGGTGCTGGCGGTGTTTGGAGACCACCAGCCCTGGCTGGGGGACGGCAACTCCGCCTACCATGAATTGGGCGTCAACCTGGATACCGCCACGGAGGAGGGGTTTTATCACTACTACAGCACCCGCTATCTCCTCTGGGCCAACGACGCCGCTAAGCAGGCCCTGGGGAACGCCTTCACCGGAGAGGGCCCCGACGTGTCCTCCTGCTTCCTGATGAATCTGCTCTATGATCTCCTGGGCTGGCAGGGCGGCCGCTGGGCCCAGGCCACCGCGGAGATCTGGCGGGAGCTGTCGGTGCTGACCACCGTGGGGCGGTACGTCCAGGCGGGCGGGCAGCTGACGGGGACCCTGGATGAATCCGGCCAGGCGGCCCTGGAGCGGTACCGGAAGATGGAGTATTTTTACGGCACAAACTTCCAATATGATTGAAACAACCAGCGCCCCGGACCTTCCGGGGCGCTGGTCGTTTGTTGAAATGAGGGGAACATTGCAGAGGCGGCTATACAGGGGCGGCTATGTAGGGGCGGCTATTAGCCGCCCGTCTTTCCGCAACCTCCGGACCTCCCAAAAACCGTCCCCGCCTCACCCAAAGATCTCCATAAACCCGGAGGGCCAGTCCTGGCTCCGGTACCACAGCTCCTCAAAGGCGGGCCGGTCGATGACGTGAACCTCCACCTCGCCGGGCCGGTTCAGCGTGGAGGAATTCTCCGGGTAGGGCGTCTTGGACAGCACCTCCGTCCGCCCCCGCTCCGCGCCGTAGGCAAAGCGCATTCCGTTCTGGTAGAAGTCCACCCGCCGCCGCTCCAGACGGTTCTCATCCAGCTCCGTGTAGGTGTCCGTCGGGTCGTCCTCCTCCTGCTGGAAGTACTCAATCCAAAGATACTCCATAGCTCCCTCCTTGAAAAAAGGCCAGAATTTCCTCCGCCGCAGTCTCCGCGCTGCCCTGGGCAAAGCCCTTCCGGCCTCCGCCCCGGCCCCGGAGGGCGCCGTTCAGCGCCTTCACCAGCGGCGCGATGTCCCCGCCGTCCGCCCGCACCAGGGCATAGTGATAGACGCCGTTCTCTCCGGCGAACACCGCCGCCAGTCCCCCGCAGGTTTTGGCCACGGCATCCGCCAGCCGCCGGACACTGTCGGGCCGCATGGCCGGCTGGATCAGGACCACATCGCCCTTTCCCGCCTGTTCTCTGGCGATGGACTGGAACACCGTACTCTCCAGCTCTGCCGTCCGGGTCTTCAGGGCCGCCAGTTCCTCCTCCAGCCGCTCCACGGCGGGAAGGAGCTCGCCCGGCTTCACGGACAGCCGCCGCCCGGTCTCCTGGGCCTGTCCATATATGGCGGACAGATACCGGTACGCCCGCTCTCCGCAGAGCAGCTCGATCCGGACGCCCTCCCGGAACTTCTGGCAGGAGAGAAACTTCACCAGGCCCACCTGCCCGCTGGTGGTCACATGGGTGCCGCAGCAGGCGCAGCAGTCCGCCCCGGGGAAGGTCACGATCCGCACGTCCCCATCCAGGGCCTTCTTGCTGCGGTACTCCAGTGCCTCCAGCTCCGCACCCCGGCAGAACCGGATGGCAATGGGGTGGTTCTCATAGAGATACCGGTTGGCCTCCAGCTCGATCTCCGCCAGGTCCGCCGGCGGGATCACGGTGTTGAAGTCGATGGTGGTCACGCCGGCCCCCAGGTGGAAGCCCACGTTGTCGCAGCCGTATCTCCGGCAGATGATTCCGCTGCAGATGTGCTCCCCGGAGTGCTGCTGCATGTGGTCAAAGCGCCGCGCCCAGTCGATGACGCCGCCGGCGGTGCAGCCGGGGGTCAGGGGAGCGCCGCAGGTGTGGAAAATCACGCCGCCCCGCTCGTGGACATCCAGCACCGGCACACCGCCCAGCGTGCCCTGGTCCGCCGGCTGTCCGCCCCCCTCGGGGTAGAAGGCGGTGCGGTCCAGGGTGACCTGCCACCGGTCCTTATAGGGCTCACAGGTGAGGACCTGGGCGGTAAATTCCCTGAGAAAGGGGTCCTGGTAGTAGAGCTTGACGGTCTCCATGGCGTCCTCCGCGTTACGCGTCTTCCCGCACCAGGGCGATATGGAGCTCGTTCAGCTGCTTCTCCGTCACCTCGCTGGGGGCGCCCATCATCATGTCTGCGGCGTTCTTGTTCATGGGGAAGGGAATGATCTCCCGGATGGAGTCCTCCCCGGCCAGCAGCATGACCATCCGGTCCACGCCGGGGGCGATGCCCGCGTGAGGGGGTGCGCCATAGGTGAAAGCGTTGTACATGGCGGGGAATTTGGACTTCACGTCCTCCTCCTCCAGGCCCACCATCCAGAAGGCCTTCACCATGATCTCCGGGTCGTGGTTCCGCACCGCGCCGGAGCTCAGCTCCACGCCGTTGCACACCAGATCGTACTGGTCGGCGGTGATGCTCAGGGGGTCGATTTCGTGATTGATGGCCTTTTCCACGGTCTCCAGGCCGCCGGAGGGCATGGAGAAGGGGTTGTGGCAGAACTCCAGCTCGCCGGATTCCTCCCCGATCTCGTACATGGGGAAGTCCACGATCCAGCAGAAGGCGTACTGCTCCTTCCGGAAGTGGTTGGGGCAGAAGGCCCCCAGCATTTTCAGCAGCACGCCGGCCGCTTTCTGGGCCGCGCCCTTGGTTCCGGCGGTCAGACCCACGAAGCACCCGGGCGTGAGCCCCAGGGCCTCCACCACCTGGTCCTTGATGGGCTGGACGAACTTGGCGATGCCGCCCACGATCTCCTGGTTTTCGTCATAGCGGAACCAGTAGGACTTGCTGCCGGACTGGACCTCCGCGTCGGCGCAGAGCTTGTCGATCTGCTTGCGGGTGCCCTCAAACTGGGACACCGCCACGGCCTTCACCGTCAGGCCCTCAAAGGGCCCGAAGCCGCAGCTGCCCAGGACCTCCGTGGCGTCCTGCACCGTCAGGTCAATCCGCAGATCCGGCTTGTCGGTGCCGTATTTCTCCAGGGCCTCCAGGTAGGGGATGCGGACAAAGGGCGCCTTGGAGGCGGTGCTGTACTTGCCATACTTGGCAAAGATGGGAGGCAGCACGTCCTCGATGACGGCAAACACGTCCTCCTGAGAGGCGAAGGCCATCTCCATGTCCAGCTGGTAGAACTCGCCGGGGGACCGGTCGGCCCGGGCGTCCTCGTCCCGGAAGCAGGGGGCGATCTGGAAGTACCGGTCAAAGCCGGAGGTCATGAGAAGCTGCTTGAACTGCTGGGGAGCCTGGGGCAGGGCGTAGAACTTGCCGGGATGGTTCCGGGCGGGGACCAGATAGTCCCGGGCCCCCTCGGGGGAGGAGGCGGTCAAAATCGGCGTGGTGATCTCCAGAAAACCGTGCTCCGTCATGGCCTGCCGCAGGGCGGAGACCACATTGCACCGCAGGACGATGTTGTCCTTCACCGCCGGGTTCCGCAGATCCAGATAGCGGTATTTCAGCCGCTGGGCCTCGTCGGCCTCCCGGCTGCGGCTCACCTGGAAGGGCAGCTCGTTGTGCTGGCAGCGGCCCAGGACCTCCACCCGCTCCGGGACGATCTCAATCTCGCCGGTGGGGAGCTTGGGGTTCTTGCTGTCCCGTTCCCGGACGGCGCCCTCCACGGAGATGGTGGACTCCTTGATGATGGACTTGAAGGTGTTCACCAGGTCCTCTGTTTCGGCCACGATCTGGGTGGTGCCGTAGAAGTCCCGGAGGACAATGAAGGCGAGGCTGGCGCTGACCACGCGGATGTTTTCCATCCAGCCGGAGAGCTTGACCTGCTTTCCCGCGTCGGTGAGGCGAAGTTCTCCACAGGTGTGGGTGCGGTTTTGTGTCATAGTGATGGCTTCCTTTCCCGTGAAAACGGTGAATTTTGAATACAAAAGGGGGAATGTTTTATAAATTATACAATTTGGATTGTGGTCCGGCCTGTGGCCGGGGGGCGGGATTCTGCCATGATGATGGCTGGGCAGTTGCACCCCCCATTTTCTCTTTTTCTGAGCGCAGAAAAAGAGAAAACGGGCCGTGCGCGGTCCAAAAGAGAAAAAGACGCGGGTGACAAACTGGACCGGAGGTCCAGTTTGTCAATATACGGGGGTTGTCCCCGCCCGGTGCCCAGGTACTTGGGGAGTCTTCTGCCGGCGCGCGCCGGACCCGGTCTTTTGTAGGAGTTTTTCCCCGCGTGAAGAGACTGCCGACAGAGGTTGTTTAGGGAGGGGCCGGACACTCTGTGCTTCTCTTTCCGCTGCCGCTGGCTCTGCTTAAAAGGGGAGGGGGGCCCAGCCTGCTAGTTGGTCTAATGTTACCTCGAAGTATTTTGCAAATGTGCAGAACATGGAGAGGGTTGGCTCGCGTTCTCCTTTTTCATAGCGCCGGTATGTGCCATAGGAAATGCCGCAGTGTACGGCTACCACTTCCTGACTTTCCCCCCGTCTTTTCCGGCACGTTTTTAAGTTTTCAGAAAAATTTCCCATCGTTTCTCCTAATGCTCCTTGACAATTCTTTCCGGTATCAGTATACTAAAATATACCCAAACGGTGCGCATCGAAAGGAGCGGTTTTGCGAATTCTATGATGGACGATTATATTGCTGTCTTGCTGAATGAGATGGAAGAGCACTGGAGCGAATTTATGAATGGGTCCTATTTCCTGGAAGAGGCGCGGAAAAAGCAGGCGGCGCGGGCGTTGATGGATGCCCTGACGGAGGCCCAGACGGAGCTTTTTCTGGCCTATGAGGAGCGCCAGAGTGCCCTGGCGGTCCTGCGGGAGGAGGTCATGACCCGGCAGGCCTTTTTGTTGGCCCGGGAGATGTACCGATGACGCATTCCCGCAGGGGATGGATCACTCCCGGATAACGCTTCCCGTGTTCCGGGCATCCAGCCCCGCCTTGATGCGGTAAATCGTAGCCGCCGGCTCCAGCTTCGTCTGCTCGCCGGACGCCATCTCCTTGCAGGCCACCACGCCGTCCTTAATCTCGTCCTCCCCAAGGAAAATGACATAGGGAATCCCCAGCTTGTCCGCGTAGCTGATCTTCTGCTTGAACTTCTTCTGCTCGCAATGCAGCTGTGTCCGGATGCCGTTGTCCCGCAGCTGGGTGGCCAGGGCGATGGCAGGGGAGAGGTCCTCCGTTATCGGCAGGATCAGTACATCCGCCGGGGCGGTGTTCAGGTCCGGGTTCAGCATCCCCTGCTCTCCCAGCACGTAGAACAGCCGGGTCAGGCCGATGGAAATGCCCACGCCGGGGAGTTGTTTGTCGGTGTAATATTCCGCTAAGTTATCATAACGTCCCCCGGAGCACACGGAACCAATCTCCGGGTGGTCCAGGAGGGTGGTCTCATACACGGTGCCGGTGTAGTAGTCCAGCCCCCGGGCGATGGTGAGATCCACGGCGAAGTGTTCCGCCGGGACGCCGAAGCTCTCCAGGTACTTCACCACCGTGTTCAGCTCCTCCAGCCCCTGGTCGAAGAGGGGGTCCCGGCCCCGGTAGCTCTCCAGCTGGGAGAGCACGGTCTGGTTGTCCCCGTTGATGGAGATAAAGGACAGGATCTCCTGGGCCTGCTCCTGGGAGACCCCCAGATCTCCGGTGAGGATGGCCGCCACCTTCTCAGAGCCGATTTTGTCCAGCTTGTCCACGGTGCGCATGATGTCCTGGGCCCGGTCCGTCAGGCTCAGCATGGCATAGAAGCCGTTGAGAATCTTCCGGTTGTTGACGCAGATCCGGAAGCGCTTCAGCCCCAGTGTGGAAAACGTCCGGTAGATAATGGCCGGGATTTCGGCCTCGTTGGCGATATCCAGCTTTCCGTCGCCGATGACGTCAATATCCGCCTGATAGAACTCCCGGAAGCGCCCCCGCTGGGCCCGCTCGCCCCGGTAGACCTTGCCGATCTGGTAGCGGCGGAAGGGGAAGGTGAGGTCGTTGTAGTGCAGGGACACATACTTTGCCAGGGGCACCGTCAGGTCGAAGCGGAGGGAGAGGTCGGCGTCGCCCTTTTGGAAGCGGTAGATCTGTTTCTCCGTCTCGCCGCCGCCCTTGGCCAGGAGGACGTCGCTGGATTCAATGGCGGGGGTGTCCAGGGGGGTGAAGCCATAGAGGGAGTAAGTATTCCGTAGGGTCTCCATAATCCGCTCCATCTGCTGTTGAGGGGCAGGGAGGAGCTCCATAAAGCCGGACAGCGTCCGGGGAGTCATCTTAGACATAGCGTCATCTCCTTAACGTAAAGGGGCGAAGCCCCAGAATGGCGGGTCCAGGGGCAGAGCCCCTGGCAGGGTTCAGGGGCAGAGCCCCTGCAAAGCTCCCGTATCAAGCGAAGCCCAAAAGAAATCAGGTCTCCTCCCCCGAACAGAGGCCGGAGGCCTCGCCTTCGGGGCCCGAAAGAGAAGGACAAACCCAGGAAATATCCCACGAGGTCCAGGGGCATGAAGGGGGGAAGCCCTCTCAGAGCCTGTTTAAAATCTCCCCACGCATGTCTTGGCGGCGTATTTTCCGCCCTGACTGCGTTAAAAATCCTTGCCATCCGTCAGGATGCCTGCGGATTTTTGCCTTGCAGGGCAAAAAATCC
>JAAWIL010000064.1 GCA_022796315.1 Oscillibacter sp.
CTTGCCATCCGTCAGGATGCCTGCGGATTTTTGCCTTGCAGGGCAAAAAATCCACTCGCCAATCCATACACGTCGAGATTTTAAACAGGCTCTAAGGCGTGACAAATTGTGCTGCACGATGGCTTTTTGGCCATGATGCGGCAGATTGATAATTACTTTATCATATTTCGGTTCCCAGTGCTTGCCTCCCTTGTGGTCTGAAGCTGCGGAGTAGACCCCACCTATCTTCAACGGCCTGAAATATGCGGCCCGCAGGACCAGGTCATGCGGGCCGCAGTAAATTCAGGATGGCACGGAAAAAATATTCTACCGCGCCGGGAAGAATATCCTCATCCAAATTGAATTTGGGGTGATAATTCGGGTATACACATTGTGTTTTTTCGTTATTGACGCCAAAGAAGGTCATAGCGGATGGAATCCGCTTTCCAAACTCTGCAAAGTCCTCTCCCATCAGGCTTTTGAAGTCTACAAGGTTTTGCTGTTCCCCGTAAGTGTCTCTGGCGGCGCATCGGAGATTCTGGACAATTTGCCGGTGATTTACCAAACTAGAATTACTGTGGATATAGGAGATTTCATAGTTTAGACGCATCATGCCGCATACGCTTCGAACAATGCGTTCGAAGGAGGATTTGACCGTGTCAATGCTCTCCTGGCCCTCCGGAAAAAGGAAACGAATTGTACCCTCCAGGGTGATTTCATCAATCACAACATTCCGTGCAGATCCGCCGTGAATTTTTCCAACCATGATGGAGATGGGATGCATAGGATCATATTCGCGGGTCTCCAGCAGCTGAATAGACTCCATCACCTTTGCGGCTCCAAGTGCGGCGTCAATGCTACGGTTTGGCAGATAGGTATTGCCGGACTTCCCGATCAGCCGAAGAACAAACTCTTCCGTGTTGCCCAGGACAACACCCTCGCTGAGACCAATTTTCCCGGCATCAATCATTTGGGTAAAATTCATGGAAAGGGCAGCATCTGCCGGCGGATCCTCCAGTACACCAGCATGGATCATATCCAAGGCACCAGCGATTTCTTCGTTAGGCTGGAACACCAGTTTTATACAGCCGCTGAACTCCTGCCGGTGCCGGCTCAGCAGCTTTCCCACCACTAGCGTTACCGCCATGTGGGCATCGTGCCCACCGGCATGCATGATTCCCGGCGTTTTGGAGGCGTAGTTGAGGCCTGTCTCCTCCAGGATGGGAAGCGCATCCATATTGGCTCGCAGGATCACTGTCTTCCCCTCGGGTACCCTGCCGAACAGAGTTCCTACCACGCCGGTCTTGGAGATGTTTCGCACCGTGTCAAAGTGCAGGGTCTTCAGATAGTCGTAAATCACTTCAGAGGTGCGGAATTCCTGGTAACCCAGTTCCGGGTGTTCATGAAAATCCTTTCGAAGGGCCAGAACCTCCGTCCTGTAGCCCTCAATCTCTTCCTTTAGCGATAATGGAATCATTCTGGCCTCCACCTGCCGCAGTTTTTTCTCTCCCACATTAAAGGGATTTCGGCTTCATATAGCCCAGATAGGCCGAGATGGTGTCACAGGCCCGGGCGAGCTTTGGGAGCAGTTCCGGCAGCTTCGCCGGGGCGCCGTCCGGATCCAGAGTGATGCTGAGGGCGGCCACGGTCTGGCCGTTGTAATTCCGGACCGGCATGGCAACATTGGTCTTGTCCATGCTATACTCTCGGTCATCCATGGAGTAGCCCTGCTCCTGGATTTTCTCCAGATTCTCCAGGAAATCAATGTAGTTCAGGATGGTGTTGGGCGTATAGCGCCGGATGTCCGTGGTCTGAAAATACCGCAGGATCCCCTCCTTGGTAAAGTCCAGCATAAAGAGCTTCCCGGACGCGGTGGCGTAGAGAGGGAAACGCTCCACAAAGACCGACTGCCGGGACTCGTCAGTGAGGCAGGGCGCGTGATAGAGAGAGGTGTTGGTATTCTCCGTCTGGATGTAGATGTCAACCCTGCACTGCACCTCCTGGGCCAGGAAGTCCACCAGGCTCCGGTAGTCATAGGACTCCAGCGTATGGCACTCTGGCACGACCTTTCCGATCTGATAGACGGACCAGCTCAGCTGATAGTGGACCGCTGCGGCGCCGTTCTTCTCCACAAAGCCGTAGTGCAGCAGCGTGTCCAGAATCCGGTGAGCGCTGCTCTTGCTGATCTCTAAGCTTTTGCTGATGGCGCTGAGGGTAAGGGGTGCGCCGGACTGCCGCATATGCTCCAAAACCTCCAGGGCCTTGCTCAGCGTCTGAAGGGGGTATTTCGGTTCTCGTGTATCCATAAATGCCCTCCTATCTTCCCAAAAAACGATCGGCCTCTCTATTTTACATCATGTTTTCCGTTTTGAAAAGTGGTTCTCAAAAGTATTTTGTTCCGATATCCGGAACATTTTTTGAAAGACAGCGCCGCATCCTCTTTTCTGTGGTCTCACTGGCCACCCGATTTCCTGGTCAGGAAGCCTCATTGGGAAAAATTGGAGGCCGAAGCGCCAGAGATTCTACAAATTATACATGGAGAACGCCGGAAAACCTTTGAGCAAAATGACTGTTCTGTCCCTGATGATTCTCCCAGAATCTGAAAAACTTGTGTTTTCCACAATATCTTCCCCTTTGATTTGTGTAATCCGGCAAATTTTCGCGCTTCCAACTAAGTCGTTCCGCAAATCGGAATTGCTCCGGGCGAAATTCCACTTTTTTGCTAAAAAATCCCGAATATGGTCCTGCAATTTTGGGCTTTTTGTTGACTTCGTTTTTCCCTCCGCGCTATGATAACGACAACACCCGGCGGTGCCCGGCGGCGCCCCGCGGCTCCGCAGTAAAATTTCAGGAGGATACAGAAGATGAAGGAATTGGTTTTCCCGGTAGAGGAGTATCTGCAGAGAGTGGAGAAGACCCGCAGAAGCATGCAGGAGCAGGGCATCGACATCCTGATTGTGACAGATCCTGCCAATATGAACTATCTGACCGGCTTTGACGGATGGTCCTTCTATGTTCACCAGGGCGTCATTGTGGCGCTGGACGAGGACCAGCCCATCTGGTTCGGCCGGGGCCAGGACGGCAACGCCGCCAGGTTGACCACCTATCTGGACGAGAAGAACATCTATCCCTACACCGATGACTATGTGAACTCCACGGTGAAGCATCCCTACGAGTTTGTAGCGGATATCCTGAGGGCCCGGGGCTTGGACAAGAAGGTCATCGCCACCGAGACCGATGCCTACTACTACTCCGCCAAGTGCCAGCAGACCATTGAGCGCTGCCTGCCCGACGCCTCCTTCAAGGACGGCTACAATTTGGTGAACTGGGTGAAGATCATCAAGAGCCCCGCGGAAATCGCCTTCATGAAGAAAGCGGCGGTCATTGCCCAAAAGGCGATGAACGTGGCCTACGATATGATCGGCATCGGCGTCCGTCAGTGCGACGTGGCCGCGGCGGTCTATCAGGCCCAGATCTCCGGCACCGAGGAGTACGGCGGCGAGTACTCCGCCATCGCGCCCCTGATGCCCGCCGGCATCCGCACCTCCACCCCCCACCTGAGCTGGACAGACGACGTGTACAAGGACGGCGACACCGTCATCCTGGAGCTCAGCGGCAACTACCGCCACTATCACTGCCCCCTGGCCCGGACCATGATCCTGGGCAACGCCTCCCAGAAGGTGCGGGACCTGGGCGCCACCGTCTCCGAGGGCCTCACCGCCGCGCTGGAGGGAATCCGGCCCGGTATGCTGGCGGAGGACGTGGAACGCATCTGGGCCAAGACCATCGCTAAGAGCGGCTTTGTCAAGGACTCCCGGATCGGCTACTCCATGGGCCTGAACTTCCCCCCCGACTGGGGGGAACACACCGCCTCCCTACGGCCCGGCGACAAAACCGTTCTCCAGCCCGGCATGACCTTCCACATGATCCCCGGCATCTGGCTGGACGACTGCGGCGTGGACACCAGCGAGCCCTTCGTGGTCACGGAGACCGGCGCGGAGCCCTTCTGCCACTTCCGCAGAGAGCTACTGGTGAAGTAAGAGCCTGTATCCATACCCGGGGACGCCGGATTGGCGTGGGAGTTTTGTGCCAATCGAGGCAAACTTTTGCAGCCCGTCTTTATGTATGTCCAGATAATTAAACGAAGCACAGCGGCGAAAAAGACCCGCCAGACGGTATCCAACGGTTGTGAATACAGGTTCTAAGCCGCCTGTGCCCGGATGCCTGCGGCTCCTGGGCGCAGGAGCCGCACCTTCCTGATAGAGTTAGGAGGAAAAGGATTGAAAAAATTCATCGAGATTGTCACAAAAATTGAGGAGACCCTGATGAGCACGGCGGTCATCCTGATGGCCATCATCCTGGTGGCCGGCGTCATCGCCCGCACCGTGTTCAATTCCAGCCTGACCTTCACAGAGGAACTGGGGATCGCGCTGATGATTGCCGTCACCTTCCTGGGGATCGGCTACTGCGCCAGAAGGGCTCAGCATATCAGTATGTCCATCTTCTACGATCTGACAAATGTGAAGGTCAAGAAGGTGCTGATGTGCATCATCTCCCTGTTCACCTGCCTAGCCATGTTGTACGTCTGCTACCTCTGCATCCGGTACGTGGGCAGTGTCCGGGCTCTGCAGCGGGTCACGCCGGCTCTGCGGATTCCCATGTGGATCATCTACCTGACGCTCCCCATCGGCTTCTTCTTCGGCGCGCTGGAGTATGGGCGCTGTTTCGTGCAGAACATCCTGCATCGGGACGAGGTCTGGATCTCCAGTCTGCTCCGGCTGGGGGAGAACAAGGAGAACTACGACGATGCCGCCGACGCCTCCGGCGCGGGCGGGGAAGGGGGAGCGGAGTAATATGGTAGCCATGTTATTGGGCCTGATGTTTTTACTGCTGGCCCTGAACTTCCCCATGATCATCCCCATGATCGTGGCGCCTCTGGCCATCATGCTGGCCTTTATGCCCAATGTGGACGTCATGCTGGCCGTCCAGCAGCTGATCGCCGGGGTAAATACCCAGGTGCTCCTAGCCGTTCCCATGTTCATTCTGGCGGCGGACATCATGAGCACCGGACACTCCACCAAGCGGCTTCTGGACTTTATTGAAGCCTTCGTGGGCCACATCCACGGCGGCATGGCTGTTACCACCGCCGCCTGCTGTACCCTCTTCGGCGCTATCTCCGGCTCCACCCAGGCGACTGTGGTGGCCATCGGAAAGCCCATGCGGGGACGGCTGCTGCAGCTGGGCTACTCCGACAGCTCCAGCTCCGGCCTCATCATCAACTCCGCCATCATCGCTCTGCTGATCCCACCCAGCATCTCCATGATCATGTACGCCGTCGTCACCGGTTCATCAGTGGGCGACCTGTTCATCGCCGGGGTGGGGCCGGGCATCCTGATGTTCCTGCTGTTCTCCGTCTACAGCTACTTCTACGCCAGATACGCCAGGATTCCCCTGCAGCCCCGGAAGGACTGGGGCGAGCGGCTGAAGGCGCTGAAGACCGCCATTCCGCCCCTGGGCTTCCCCCTGATCATCTTCATCGGCATCTACGGCGGCTTTTTCAGCCCCACCGAGTCCGCCGCCGTGGCGGTGGTCTACGCCTTCATCCTGGAGTTCTTCGTCTTTAAGACGCTGAAGCTCAGGGATATTGGCCGCATCGCCCTGAGCACCGCGGTTTCCACCAGCATTGTCTTCGTCCTGGTGGCCGGCGGGCAGCTGTTCAGCTGGGTCATCTCCTACGCGCAGATTCCCCAGATGCTCACCGGCAGTCTCCTGGGTGCCGATCCCTCCGCCCTGAGAATCCTGGTCACCGTCACCGTGTTCTTCCTCATTGCCTGTATGTTCGTGGACAGCCTGGTGGCCATCATCATTCTCTCTCCCATCTTCTTCCCCATCGCGGTGCGGGCGGGCATTAATCCCACCCACCTGGGCATTGTCATCACCCTCCAGGCGGCCATTGGCTCCGTATCCCCGCCCTTTGGCTGCAACATCTTCACCGGTTGTGCCATCTTCCACCGGCCCTATCTGGATATCGTCAAGGGCATCCCGCCCTTCCTGATCATGGAGGCCATCGTGACCATCTGCGTCATCCTCTTCCCACAGCTGTCCCTGTTCCTGCTGTAAGGAGGGCCGCTGTGATGTTTGACGTCAAGAAAGAGATCGCCGCCCTGGAGTCGGAGCTCGTCGCCCTGAGGCGGGAGTTCCACCAGTACCCGGAGCTGGGCTATCAGGAGTGCCGCACTTCCAAAAAGGTGATCACCTATCTCACCGCCCTGGGGCTGGAGGACATCCGGACCGTCACCAAAACCGGTGTCACCGCCGTGCTCAGGGGTACCGCCGGAGAGGGGAAGACCCTCCTCCTGCGGGCGGACATGGACGCGCTTCCGGTACAGGAGGAAACGGGACTCCCCTACGCCAGCAAGATCCCCGGGGTGATGCACGCCTGCGGGCACGACGGCCACACGGCCATCCAGCTGATCGTGGCCAAGATCCTGGCCGCTCACCGGGATGCCTTTCGGGGACAGATCAAGTTCCTCTTCCAGCCCAACGAGGAGGAGGCCGGCGCTCTGAATATGATCCGCGAGGGGGTTCTGGAGAATCCCTCTGTGGACGCCGCACTGGCACTGCACCTGTGGTCCCCCATCAAAACCGGGCGGATCGGCCTGTCCGAGGGCCCCATCCTGGGAACCACTGAGGAGTTTGAGCTGGAGATCCTGGGCAAACAGGGCCACACCTCCACCCCTCACACCGGGAAGGACGCCCTGCTTGGGGCCTGCAGTGTCGTCCAAGCCATGCAGTGCCTGGCCACCCGGGAGTTTGACCCCCTTCTGCCCATCGCCGTTATGTTCGGCTATATCAAGGGCGGCACCGCCCGAAATGTCATCACCCCCAGCGTGAAGCTGGGCGGCACCATCCGCTTCCTCTTTCCGGACGAGGAGCACAACAAGCCTCGGGTGCTGGAGGCCTTTGAGCGGGTGATCAGGGGACAGTGCATGGCGCTGGGTCTGGAGTACAAGCTGACCTATATCCCCAGCAACCCCTCCCTGGTCAACGACCCCGCCCTGGTTTCCATTGTCCGGGACGCCGCCGCAGAGGTGTTTGGTACACGGGACAACGTGGAGGACTTCCGCTCCCTGGCAGGCGAGGACTTTGCGGAGTTCAGCCAGCGCATCCCCTCCGTGATGACCTGGGTGGGGATTGCAGACAAGGAGAAGGGGACGGACTTTCCCCACCACCACAGCCGCTTCAACATCGACGAGGATATGCTGAAATACGGCGCGGAGCTCCAGGTGCGTAGTGCCCTGAGGTTCCTGAACCAGTGACCCATCATTCCCCTGAACAGATGATAAAGGAGAAGCAGTCCGTTTCTCCAAAGATAAGATTACAGGGTTCCATGCCCTATTTATTGGTGCTTGAAAGAGTGTCCGGCACACATACCCATTCAGTCCAGCGAAACTACCGGGCCTCCTCACCTTCACATGCTCTGTAGTGTGTCTGCTTTCTCAAGTACATTGTAACAAAATAACAAATTACAACTTGCTGCGTTTAGGGCACCTGTGTTTCATTCCCTTTGGTGCCTTGGAGCGCAGCGGAAAGGAATGGTCATATCCATGAAAAAGAAGGTATTAGCTCTGGTACTCGCATCCCTGACCATGGTCTCCGCTCTGAGCGGATGCGGCGGAGGCGGCTCCACCCCTCCCGCCAATAACGGCGGCGTCTCTGGTGGCAGCAGCAACGGAGGCGGAGAAACCTATCACTGGAGAATGGCCCATGAGGAGTATGACGGTGACATGCAGGACGTTTACTGCAAGGAGTTCATCCAGAAGCTGAATGAGAAGTCCAATGGCCGCATCACTGTGGACCTGTATCCTGTGGGGCAACTGGGCGATGCTATTCAGCAGTGTGAGCTGCTGCAGAATAACGCCCTGGAGTTCGCCATCATCAGCCCGGGTAACACCGGCACGATCGTTCCGGAGAATCAACTGTTCTCCCTGCATTTCCTGTTTCCCTCCGACTGGGACAAAACCTTGGAGGTCCTGCAGACCAGCTCCGCTCTCAACGAAATGCTTGGTCAGAAGTATCTGGACAAGAACATCCAGGTTCTGCAATATTGGACCGAGGGTGCCATGTTCTGGACCAGCAATGTCTCCTTAAAAAACCCAAGCGCTTTCAAGGGTCTGAAGTTCCGCACCATGCAGTCTCCCATGATCATCGCCGCCTATGAGGCCTACGGTGCCAACCCCACCCCCATGAGTTATGCCGAGGTCTACTCTGGTCTCCAGCTAAACATGATCGAAGGACAAGAAAACCCCTCCAGCGCCATCCTCACCTCCAAGTTCTACGAGGTGCAGAAATATCTCACTGATGCCCAGAGCAATCTGTACATGACCTGCACCTGTGTGAACCCCACCTTCTTTGCCGGGCTGCCGGAGGACATCCAGAATATCGTGCTGGAGGCCATCAATGAGATGTATCCGCGCTCCTTTGAGATTCAGGATGAACTGAATGGAGTTGCAGTGGAGAAGATGACGGCGGCTAACCCGGATCTGATCGTGGAGTCCCTAACCGAGGCGGAACACGATGCCTACGCTGAGCTTGCCAAGAAAGCTTACGACGTCTACGGCAAGACAGTCGGTACCGATGGACAGGCTATTCTGGATAAGCTGCTGGAAGAGATTTCCGCAATTGATGGCTGAGAGATGAGCTTTTCCCCTCTCCTATCTCCGAAATACCGAAGGGGAGAGGGGAAGAACGGAGGACAGTAAACAGTATGAAAGTAAAAGATATCACTTCCAGAGATATCTGGCAGGCAAAGAAACGGATTGCTCCCTATGTGACCAGGACCCCCCTTGTGCATTCCCACGCCCTCAGCGAAATGACCGGCGCCAACGTTTATCTGAAGCTGGAAAATCTCCAGGCCATAGGTGCATTCAAAGTGCGGGGCGCGGCCAACAAGATCATCAGTCTGCCGGAGGAGAAGAAGAAAAACGGTGTCTCCACCTTCTCCACCGGCAACCATGGAATGGCTGTGGCCTATATGGCCAGCAAATTGGGCATCAAAGCCATGGTCTGTATGTCCCGGAATGTGCCCGAGGTTAAGGTGAAGAACATTGCCCGGTGGGGTGCTGAGATCAAGCGGGAATGGGATTCCCAGGACCAGGCTGGAGTCTACTGTTACCAGGTGGAACAGGAGACTGGCATGACCGTCATTCCGCCCTTTGACGATAAGGAGATTATCTGCGGGCAGGCGACCATTGCCCTGGAGATGATTGAGGACTATCCGGAAATCGACACCGTGCTGGTGCCTCTCTCCGGCGGAGGCCTAATCTCCGGCGTGACCCTAGGTATGAAAATGACGGTCCCCGACGTGAGAATCGTGGGGATCTCCCAGCAGCGGGCGGCGGTGATGATCGAAAGCCTGAAAGCCGGGCATCCGGTGGAAATGCCGGAAGAACCCACCCTAGCGGACAGCCTGCTTGGGGGGATTGGGCTGGATAACCGGTATACCTTTGACATCACGCGCGAGTATGTGGACGAGGTGGCCCAAGTGACTGAGGAAGAGATTTCCAGAGGCCTGGCTTACCTTATGAAGAACCATAAGGTGATTGCCGAGGGGGCCAGCTGTGTCGGAATCGCTTACGCCTTGCGGAAGGGATGCATCCGCCCAGGAAGCAATGCGGCGATTATTGTGACTGGCTGCGGTATTCCCATGGGACAGGTACGGGCGGTAATCAATGCCCATTTTTAAGAGCCTGTTTAAAATCTCCCCGCGCATGTCTTGGCGGCGTATTATCCGCCCTGACTGCGTTAAAAATCCTTGCCATCCGTCAGGATGCCTGCGG
>JAAWIL010000065.1 GCA_022796315.1 Oscillibacter sp.
CCGCAGGCATCCTGACGGATGGCAAGGATTTTTAACGCAGTCAGGGCGGAAAATACGCCGCCAAGACATGCGCGGGGAGATTTTAAACAGGCTCTTAGCACCGCTTTGCGGCGGCTGCGCAGGGGGGTGCCCCTGCACCCCGCCAGAGGGGCGCTGCCCCTCTGGACTCCCTGCCGCCTTTTGAAAAAGGCGGGCGAAAACTTTTGGCGGCTTACTTTTGCAGCTTGGCCTCCAGCTCGGCCCTGCGGTCCTCGTAGCCAGGTTTTCCAAGAAGGGCGAACATATTCTTCTTGTAAGCCTCCACGCCGGGCTGGTCGAAGGGGTTCACCTCCAGGAGGTACCCGGACAGGCCGCAGGCGTACTCGAAGAAGTAGATCAGCTCGCCCAGGGCCTCCGGCGTCTTGCCGCCGGTCTCAATGATCAGGTTGGGGACGCCGCCCTCGGTGTGGGCCAGCAGGGTGCCCTCCATGGCCCGGTCCCGGATATAGTCCATGGACTCCCCGGCCAGGAAGTTCAGCCCGTCGCCGTCGTCCTCCACCTTCGGGACGTGGAGCTGGCGGCTGGAGGCGCCCAGGCGCACCACGGTCTCAAAGAGGTTCCGCGTGCCCGCCTGGATGTACTGGCCCATGGAGTGGAGGTCCGCCGTAAACTCCACGCTGGCGGGGAAGAGGCCCTTGCCGTCCTTGCCCTCGCTCTCGCCGTAGAGCTGTTTCCACCACTCCAGCATGAAGCGGAAGGCGGGATCGTAGCAGGCCAGAACCTCGATGGGCTTGCCGGCGGCGTAGAGGGAGTACCGCATGGCCGCGTACTGCCAGGCGGGGTTCGCGAAGGAGGCGGTTTTGCAGGTCTCCATCATGGAGGCCGCGCCGGCCATGAGGGCGGAGATGTCCACCCCCGCCACGGCGATGGGCAGCAGGCCCACGGCGGTGAGCACGGAGTACCGCCCGCCCACGCCGTCGGGCACCACGAAGGTCTCCCAGCCCTCGGCGTCCGCCAGGGACTTCAGGGCCCCCCGGGCCTTGTCGGTGGTGGCGTAGATGCGGCTCTTAGCGCCCTCCCGGCCGTACTTCTCCTCCAGGGCCGCCCGGAAGAAGCGGAAGGCCACGGCGGGCTCCGTGGTGGTGCCGGACTTGGAGATCACGTTGACGGAGAAGTCCACGCCCTCCAGCAGGTCCAGGACCTCCTGCATGGCGTCGGAGCTGAGGCCGTTGCCGCAGAAGTAGATGTTGGGGGTGCTCTTCTTTTTGAGGTTGTAGTTGGGGGAGCAGAGATAGTCGATGACGCCCCGGGCGCCCAGGTAGGACCCGCCGATGCCGATGACCACCAGGGCCTGGGAGTCCTTTTGAATCCGGGCCGCAGCGGCCTGAATCCGGGCGAACTCCTCCTTGTCGTAGTCCTGGGGCAGACGGACCCAGTCCGTGAAGGACCCGCCGGCGCCGGTGCCGGTCTGGACCTTCTCCTGGGCCTCGGTCAGGCGGGGAGCCAGGTCCTCCTCATAGCGCGGGGGCAGGAAAGTCTCCAGCTGAAACGATTTGACGTGAATCATATGGGTCATCCTTTCTCAAAATAAGTGGGAAAATCGTTTGCGGCCTGTCCCAGGGGGGCGCAGCCGGTACGGGAACATTGATGACGAAAGTATATCACGCCGGCGGGGCAAGATCAAGGACGGAACCTGCTGAAATTTTCCCGGAAATTCTGACAGATTACGGCGTCTCCCGCCGGGTTTTCCCCCGAATCGCCCCGTCTTGGCCGCGCGGAGGGCGGTGCTTTTCCCCTCCAACCGGGCAGTTTGCGCCCCTCTGAGGACTTTTGAGGAAAGATACGGGACAGATGTATATTATGCCGGGAAAAGCTGGGAGGAAAAGGATTACGGCGGAAAAATTCGGCAGATTATACAAAAGGGATCCGCCGGATTTGGGCATGGGAAAGGGGCGTGGGGAATTGACCTGGCTGACCCTTCGTGATAGTATTACTGATGATATGGCACTGCCATATGGGTCGTTTCCCATCATGTGTAATGAGAAAGGAATTATTGTCATGGTATCTGCAAAGACAAAGGTCATCAATCCCCAGGGAATGCACATGCGTCCCGCCCAGGTGTTCGTAACGGAGATGAGCAAGTTCCAGAGCGACGTCACCATTGTCTTCAACGGCAAGCCCATCAACGCCAAGAGCATCATGAACCTCATGGCCTCCTGCATCAAGCAGGACAGCGAGATTGAGATCCAGTGTACCGGCGAGCAGGAGAACGAGGCCCTGGCCGCCGCCGTGAAGCTGGTGGAGTCCGGTCTGGGAGATCTGTGACAAAAGGAGGGACCGTATGATTCTCAAGGGAATCGCCGCCTCGGACGGCTTTGGCATCGGCCGGGCGGTCTGCGTGCGGGAGGAGAGCCTGGATTTCTCCGGCGTCAGCTATTCCGGCAAGGACGCGGAGAAGGCCCGGCTCCAGAGCGCCATGGAGCAGTTCAACCAGCGCACCGCAGCCATGGCGGAGAACATCCGGGAGCGGGTGGGCCAGAAGGAATCGGAGATTCTCACCGGCCAGATCGCCATGCTGGCGGACCCCTTCATGGTCTCCCAGATGCACGACGCCATTGAGGGCGGCTCCTGCGCCGAGGCGGCGGTGGACAGCGTGTGCAATATGTACGCGGACATGTTCGCCGCCGTGGAGGATGAGCTGATGCGCCAGCGGGCCACGGACATTCAGGACATCCGCACCCGCCTGCTGTCCATCCTCCTGGGCCGGGAGAGCGTGGACCTGAGCCGGCTCCCCGCCGGCAGCGTCCTGGTGGCCCAGGACCTGACGCCCTCCATGACCGTGGGGCTGAAGAAGGAGAACGTGGCCGCCATCCTCACCGCCTCCGGCGGACGGACCAGCCACTCCGCCATTCTGGCCCGGGCCCTGGAACTGCCCGCGGTGCTAAGCGTGGCCAAGGTGCTGGACACCGTGAAGGACGGCGACGGCATCATTGTGGACGGCAGCGAGGGCATCGCCATCCTGAATCCCGACGAGCGCACCCGGGGCGAGTACCTGGCCCGGCAGGAGGAGTTCCTGTCCCGGAAGGCCGCCCTGGAGGTGTACCGGAACCGGCCCACCGTGGACGCCGACGGGAAGCACTACGGCCTGTATGCCAACATCGGCTCCGTGGAGGACGCCAAGGCCGCCGCCGAATCCGGCGCGGAGGGCATCGGCCTGTTCCGCACAGAGTTCCTGTTCATGAACCGCGCCAGCCTGCCGGACGAGACCGTGCAGTACGAGGCGTATCAGACCGTCTCCCGGCTGATGGCCGGGAAGGAGGTCATCATCCGCACCCTGGACGTGGGCGGCGACAAGGCCATTGAGTACCTGGGCATGGAGAAGGAGGAGAACCCCTTCCTGGGCCACCGGGCCATCCGCTACTGCCTGGACCGGCCGGAGCTGTACAAGGTGCAGCTGCGGGCGCTGCTGCGGGCCGGCGCGGAGGAGAAGAACATCAAGATCATGCTGCCCCTGGTCACCTGCGTGGAGGAGGTCCGGGCGGCCCGGGAGCTCCTGGAGCAGTGCAAGCACGAGCTGGCGGAGGCCCAGGTGCCCTATGACAAGGACATCGCCCTGGGCATCATGGTGGAGACCCCCGCCGCGGCGCTGATTGCCGACGTGCTGGCCAAGGAGTGCGACTTCTTCTCCATCGGCACCAACGACCTGACACAGTACACCATGGCCGTGGACCGGGGCAACGCCCAGGTGGAGAAGCTCTACTCCGCCTACCAGCCGGCGGTGCTGCGCTCCATCCGGAACGTCATCGCCGCCGCCAAGGAGGCGGGCATCCAGGCGGGCATGTGCGGCGAGGCCGCCGCCGATCCCTGCCTGACGCCGCTGCTGATGACCTGGGGCCTGGATGAGTTCTCCGTCAGCGCCGCCTCGGTGCTGGCTACCCGGGCGGGCATTGGCCGCTGGCGCGGTGAGGAAGCCGCCAAGGTCACCGGCGAGGCCATGGCCCTCTCCACCGCCTCCGGTGTGGAGGGATACCTGCGGGCCTCCGCCGCCCTGTGAATTCCCGACAATTCCTGTGTAGAAAGGACGTCTGTCCATGAAAGAACGCGTACAAAAATTTGGCCGCTTCCTCAGCGGCATGGTGATGCCCAACATCGGGGCCTTCATCGCCTGGGGCCTGATCGCCGCCCTGTTCATCCCGGACGGGTGGCTGGGCTGGTGGGGTCCCGCCGCCGCTATCAACGCCATGGTGGGTCCCATGCTGTCCTACCTGCTGCCCATCCTCATCGGATACACCGGCGGCCGGGCCATCGGCGGCCAGAAGGGAGCTGTCACCGGCGCCCTGGCCACTCTGGGCGCCATCGCCTCCACCGAGAGCACCATGTTCATCGGGGCCATGATCTGCGGCCCCCTGGGCGGCTGGTGCATCAAGAAGTTTGACGAGCGGATGGAGGGACACATCCCCGCGGGCTTTGAGATGGTGGTCAACAACTTCTCCGTGGGCATCATCGGCGGCATCCTGGCCGTGCTGTCCATCTTCGCCATCGGCCCCGCCTGCGTGGTGGTCACCGACGTGCTGGGCGCGGGCGTCCAGTTCCTGGTGAATCACAGCCTGCTGCCCCTCACCGCCGTGCTGGTGGAGCCCGCCAAGGTCCTCTTCCTGAACAACGCCATCAACCACGGCGTGTTCACCCCCATCGGCACGGAGCAGGCCGCGGAGCTGGGCAAGTCCATCCTGTTCATGATCGAGTCCAACCCCGGCCCCGGCCTGGGACTCCTGCTGGCCTACTGCGTGGCCGGCAAGGGGGAGACCCGGTCCTCCGCCGGCGCCGCCGCCGTCATCCAGTTTGTGGGCGGCATCCATGAGATCTACTTCCCTTATGTGCTGATGAATCCCATTGTCATTCTGGGTCCCATGATCGGCAACGTGTGCGGGATCTTTACCCTGTCGATGCTGAACGGCGGCCTGGTGGCGGCGGCCTCCCCCGGCAGCATCATCGCCGAGCTGATGATGACCCCCAAGGGCGGGTATTTCGCCAACATTGCCGGCATTGCCGTGGCGGCGGTGGTCAGTTTCCTGATCTCCGCCTTCCTGCTGAAATTCTTCGGCAAGGACGCCAGCCTGGCGGAGGCCCAGGCCCGGGTGGCCGCCTCCAAGGCCGCCAGCAAGGGCCAGGCCGTGGAGTCCACCACCGGCGCTTCTGTGGACATCCAGTCCGTGAAGAAGATCGTCTTCGCCTGCGACGCGGGCATGGGCTCCTCCGCCATGGGGGCCACCATGCTGCGCAACAAGCTCAAGGACGCCGGCGTCACCGGCATCGAGGTGATCCATCACCCGGTGTCCGAGATCCCCGGCGACTGCCAGATTGTGGTGACGCACCACGAGCTCTCCGGCCGGGCGGCCCAGCGCGCCCCCCAGGCCCGGATCATCCCCATCAAGAATTTCATGGGCGCGCCGGAGTACAACGACCTGGTCCATGAGCTGGCAGAGGCCCAGAAGGGCGGCGGCTCCGCGCCGGCCCCGGCGGAGGAGAAGGCCCAGGAGGCCGCGCCCCAGGGCGAGACTCTGCTGGAGCGGAAGAACATCGTGCTGGGCTGCGCCCCCGTCACCCCGGAGGAGGCCATCAAGGCCTGCGGCCGGCGGATGGTGGAGAGCGGCTATGTGGACGAGGCCTATATCCAGGGAATGCTGGACCGGGAGGCCAGCTTCTCGGTGGCCATCGGCAGCCATGTGGCGATCCCCCACGGCACCAACGACGTCAAGCCTCTCATCAAGCGCACCGGCGTGGTGGTCATGACCTATCCCGAGGGCATCGACTGGAACGGAGACAAGGTGAAGCTGGTGGTGGGCATCGCCGCCAAGGGCGAGGAGCACCTGGAGGTCCTGGGCCGCATTGTGGCCATTGCCTCCACCGACGAGGACACCGACAAGCTGGTGGCCTCCGCCGACGCCGAGAAGCTGTTCACCACCCTGAACGGCCTGGCATAAGAAAACTGCTGTCAATCGGCAAAAGCGCCGGTCCCATTGGGACCGGCGCTTGGCGTTTGAATCCGGATTTTTATTTTTTCATATTGGACAGCAGGGCCTCCAGCTGCTCCCGGCTGAAGTGCTGGACGTTGTCGCAGAAGCGGCAGGTGAGGTCCGCGTGGTCCTGGTCGTCGATCAGGCTCCGGAGCTCCTCCGGGCCCAGGCTGATGAGGGCCCGCTCCATCCGCTCCCGGCTGCAGGTGCACCGGTAGCCAATGGGGCTGGTCTCCAGGATCTCCAGGTCAAAGTCCGGCAGCACCCGCCGCAGCAGGGAGGCCGGGCTGCCGTCCTCCCGCAGCAGGGACGTCACCGCCCCCGCCGCCAGAATGCCGCCCTCCACCTTGGTGATCACGTCCTCCCCGGCGCCGGGCAGCAGCTGGATCAGATAGCCCCCGGCGGTCAGAACGCTCCGGTCCCGGTCCACCAGAACCCCCAGGCCGCAGGCGGTGGGAATCTGCTCCGACTCCACGAAATAGGCCGCCAGGTCCTCGGCAATCTCGCCCCCCAGCAGGGCCACGCTGCCCACGTAGGGCTCCTTCATGTGCAGGTCCCGGATCACGGTCAGGGTGCCCTCGCAGCCCACGGCGCCGCCTACGTCCAGCTTTCCGTCCGGCCGCAGGGGCAGGTCCGCCGCCGGATTGTCCACGGTGCCCCGGACGAAGCCCTCGTTGTCGGACACGGCCAGGACGGTGCCCAGGGGGCCGCCGCCCTTGATCTGGAGGGTGACGCTGGCGCCGCCGCCCTTCAGGGCGTTGCCCATCATGGAGCAGGCGGCCAGCGCCCGGCCCAGGGCCGCCGTGGCCACAGGGGTGGTCTTGTGAATCTGCCGGGCCCGCTCTGTCAGGTCCCGGGTGGACACCGCCACGGCCTTGAGAAAGCCGTCCCGGCTGATGGCCCGTACCAACTGATCACTCATGTCATTAACTCCTTTTCTGCCTGGACGATCCAGCGGTCCTCGTCCGCTCTGGGCGGGCGGGAGGTGAGGTCCCCGGTAATGCGGACGCGGGAAAAGCCCGCCTCGGTGAGGAACTGCCGCAGCGTTTCCCCGCCCCAGGCCCGCTCCCGGTGCTCCTCAAAGCTCCGGTCCCAGGCGCCGTCCGGCCGCAGGCGGAACAGATCCACCTGGTAGGTGCAGATCTGGGTCTTCTCCGAGAAGAAGGTCCGCCAGACGCAGCAGCTCTCCTCCGTCTCATCGGTGTAGAGCTGGCCGTCCATCCGCCGGAGCTTGTGGGGGGTGTTTACATCAAAGAGGAACTGCCCGCCGGGCTTGAGCCAGCGGAATACCCGGCGGAAGGTCTCCCGCAGGTCCCGCTCCCGGGTCAGGTAGTTCAGGGAGTCCAGGGTGGACACCGCCGCGTCCACCGGCTCCAGCAGCCGCAGCCGGGGCATGGCCTGGCGGAGGAACAGCGGGGGCCGCTCCAGGTTCGCCGCCTTGGCCGCCGCCTGGGCCAGCATCTCCTCGGAGCCATCGGTGGCGAGGACCTCATACCCCCGCTCCGCCAGGAGGCAGGCGATGGTGCCGGTGCCGCAGGCCAGGTCCAGCACCGTGCGGACGGGAATGGCGCTCTTGCGGAAGCGCCGCTCCAGAAAGTCCGCCCGGCGGCGGTAGGACCCGCCGGCCATGAGACCGTCATAACTGCCGGCCAGCGTGTGATAGCTGCTCACGGATTCTGTTTGATCCGCCGGAAGAGCTGCTCATAGGCGCCGGTGCCGTAGCTCAAGGAGCGGTTCACCCGGCTGATGGTGGCGCTGGAGGCCCCGGTGATCTCCAGAATCTCGGTGTAGATCATGCCGTCGTCCAGCAGGGAGGCCACCTCAAAGCGCTGCTCCATGGACCGCAGCTCCGACACGGTGCACAGATCCTGAAAGAACTCATAGCACTCCTGCTCATCCCTCAGCTGCAAGATGGCTTTGTACAGGTGTTTATTCATTTCCTTCTTGCCGATTTTCACTACGCAGAAACCTCCTCTGGCGCCGCGCCGCGCCGTATTTGTATTTCTTCTTATTTTAGCATTTCACAGCGTGAAAGTAAAGGGGTTCCATGGAAAATCAAAGGCGGAAAACCGAAGGCGCGTCCGGAGAGCCCCGCGGTTTCCGACGCGTTTGGCAAACCGGACCGCGAAACCGGTTTTTTGGGGCCGCACCCCGGCCCGTCCCGCCGCATACGCTGGAAAAAAGCGGAAAAGGAGGCCCGGCGATGAAGATAGAGCCCTTTACGGCGGAGCGGGAGTGGACGGTGGAGGGGATTCCGGTGCTGAGGGCGGAGGCGGCGGTGCCCCGGCCCGTTCCCGCAGCGGACCGGACCGCCCGGCGGGTCCGGCGGTATTATCAGGCGCAGCTGCGGGCCTTTCTGGGCTACTGCGAGCAGTGGCTGCTGCCCCAGGCCGCGGCGGAGTACCAGGCGGCCCTGGCCTCCAGCGCCCCCCTGCCGTCCTTCCGGGCGGAGCTGCGGTACGAGATCACCTGCCAGGACGGCCGTTTCCTGAGCTTGTACACCCAGTCCCGGGAGGCGGCCGCGCCGGGACAGACGCTGCTCACCCGCCGGGGGGACACCTGGGACCTGGCCGCCGGTTACCCCGTGCCCCTGAGCGCCTTCTTCCCGCCCCGGAGTCCCTGGCGGCGGCAGATTCTGACCCTGGCGGCGGAGGAGATCCGGCGGAGGGAGCGCTCCGGCGCCGCCCGCTATCACGAGGACTGGCCCCGGCTTCTGCGCCGCCGGTTCAATCCCCAGAACTACTACCTGACCCCGGAGGGGCTGACCGTCTTCTATCCCATGTATGCCATCGCGCCCCCGGCGGAGGGGATTCCCACGTTTCTGCTCCCCTACGGCGGCGCGGATGGCCCGGCGGCTCCGGAGGCGGCGGAACCGTGAACCACCAGCGTGGGCGGGGGCTCCCTCCGGAGCGCCCGCCCCGGGTTCGTGGGGGGAGCGGGTCTCCCGTCCGGGGGACAAGCTGCGCTCTGCCCGGGAACTTGAATGAAAAACCGAATATATACGGTTTAATATTCATTTTGCCCCGGCCCGTTCTTCCCCCGCTCCGGCGGGGCTTTTCCGTGCGTCCGGGGAGAATTCAGGAAACCCCGAAGGAGGTCTTGGCAGAATATGCAAAAGTACCCAGTCTGCGGCAAAATTCTTGTGCAAGATACCGCTTGAATAAATATTCAACAGTATTGTATAATGACAGGCATCATCCATAACACATAGGGAGGCATCCGTCATGAAAGAGAAAAAGGATATCAAGAAGATTGTGCTGGCCTATTCCGGCGGCCTGGATACATCCATCATCATCCCCTGGCTGAAGGAGAACTACGGGAACCCGGAGATCATCGCCGTGGCTGGCGACGTGGGACAGAACGACGAGCTGGAGGGGCTGGAGGAGAAGGCCCTCAAGACCGGCGCTTCCAAGCTGTACATCGCGGACCTCACCGACGAGATGGTGGACGAGGTCATCATTCCCTCCCTGAAGATGGGGGCCAGCTATGAGCAGTACCTCCTGGGCACCGCCTTCGCCCGGCCCATCATCGGCAAAAAGCTGGTAGAGATCGCCAAGGCGGAGGGAGCCGACGCCATCGCCCACGGCTGCACCGGCAAGGGCAATGACCAGGTCCGGTTTGAGCTGGCCATCAAGCGCTTCGCCCCGGAGATGACCATCATCGCCCCCTGGCGGGAGTGGGAGATCAAGGGCCGGGACGAGGAGATCGACTACGCCGAG
>JAAWIL010000066.1 GCA_022796315.1 Oscillibacter sp.
GCAGGCCAGCTTCAGGTAGCCGCCGTAGCCGATGCGGTCGATGGGCTTTCTCAAGATGGCCCGGCGGGCGGTGACCCAGTTCTCCTTGGCCTCCCGGACGGGGTCGCCTCCCTCGTGGAAGGTGTCGGGGAAGAAGTAGGGCAGGAACCGGCCCTCGGTGTACTTCACCCCGGGGATGTCGGAGATCAGCCGCAGGGTGGCCCCGTTGCCCACGCTCCCCACCACCGCGTCCAGGCCGATGGACTGAAACTCGTCCATGTAGGGCTCGGTGCCGATGAAGTGGTCCCCCAGGAACATCATGGCCTCCTTGCCCATCTCGTGGGTGATGTCCACCATCTCACGGGCCAGCGCGGCCACCTCCCGGCGCTGGAAGGCCATAAAGTCCTTGAATTCCTTACTGGGCACCCGGTACTGGTTGTTGTAGTACCCCTGGTCAATGATATACTCCGGCCGGAACTTATAGCCAGCCTCCCGCTCAAACTGCTCCAGAATATAGGGGGAGACGGAGGCGGAGTAGCCGTACCAGTCCACATACTTCTCCCGCTTCAGCTCGTCGAAGACCAGGGTGAACTGGTGGAAGAAGGTGGTGTAGCGGATCACATTCACATAGGGGTGGCCGGCGATAAACTTCCGCAGCCGCTCCATGGTGAACTTCCGGGTCTTGGGCTGGCGGACGTCGAAGGTAATCTGGTGCTCAAAATCCTTCCAGTCGTTGGTGACGGCGTTGTACATGTGGACCGGGTCCCAGATCAGATAGGCCAGGAAGCTCACCGTGTAGTCGTGAAAGGCCTCCGGCGCGCCGATGACGACGCACCCGTCCTCATACCGCCAGGCGTCAGGGGAGAGGGGCTGCCCCGTGGTGCGGTCCATTACCTCCCACCAACGCTTGATGTCGTCCCGGGTGTTGACCTCCAGCAACTCGCCGCTGATCCCCTTCATCAGAGGGATGGACAGCGGCCCGCCGGCGGCGGTGTGAAAGCCGGTCATGATATAGCACTGCTGGACCTCATCGGGGTTGGCCCGGGCCCAGTCGTTGTCCTTCCGGGTGGTGTAATAGGTGGAGTAGACCTTGGCGTCCACGCTCTTCAGCTCCTCGGGGTAGTCGGTGCCGTCGCAGTCCCGGATGGCGTCGGCCCCCCAGCGCTTCAGCAGCTCCAGGGTCTCGGGGACCACGTCCACATCGGTAGGAATGGTCACCCGGCCCATGTTCTGTTGTTCGATCATATGCTCCCCCTTACAGCTTCCGGCTGTCGCCCTCAAAGGGCTTGTTGTAGATCATCAGGGCGGCCAGAAGGAGGATGACCCCCAGGATCATCCATCCCAACCCGGCCAGCTGCCCTGTCAGGGTCCATCCGTAGATGACCAGGCCCAGTCCTACGAAGAAGAACAGGGCAATCAAGGTCACCCGAAGGCTGGTGTGTTCTTTCCAAAATTTCATCTTCAAAACCTCACAATCAATCATCGCGTACGACATTCCCGTCAGAGCGCGTCTGCGCTGCCGCCGCTCCGGCCCGGATCACCACCAGACCCCAGAGCGCGTCAAAGTTCTTTTGCCTCCTTGTTCCTTCAAGAAGAGGAGGCTAGCCTTTGAGGCCGCCGACGGTCATGCCCTGGGTGAGTTTCTTCTGTACGCACATATAGAGGATCAGGGTGGGGAGCATCACCAGGACGAGACCGGCGTACATGATGCCGAATTCCGCCTTGGACTGCTGTCCCTGCATCAGATTCAGGAGCCCCACCGGCAGGGTCTTCTGTCCCGTCGAGCTGCTCATGAGGGTCATGGAGATGATGTACTCGTTCCAGAAGGACAGGAAGTTGAAGAGGATGATGGTGATGATGGAGGGCTGCGCCATGGGGAAGATCACCCGCACCATGGCCTGGCCGTAGCCCGCGCCGTCAATGTAGGCGGCCTCCTCAAAGTCATGGGGCAGGGTGGCGAAGTAGCCCGAGAGGAGGTACACCGTGAAGGGCAGCGCCGTGGAGGCGTAGACCAGCGCCAGCATGAGGAGGTTGTTCAGAAACACCGTCTTGCCGAAGAAGTAGTTCATCCAGCTGTCCCAGTCCCGCATCATCAGGAAGATAGGCACCACAATGTAGTTCACGTTGATGAACAGCCCCGCCATGAAGCAGGTGTTCAGGAACCGCCCGCCACGGAAGCGGAAGCGGGAGAGACAGTAAGCCGCCGGAAGCGCCACCACCAGCAGAATGATGAGGGACAGCGCCGTGACCAGCACCGAGTTGAGCATGTAGCTGCCCATGTTGGCGGCATTCCAGGCATTCACAAAGTTCTGCCAATAGAAGCCCGCCGGCAGCGTCCAGGGATTGCCGTAGAACTCGCTGTTCTGCCGGATGGAGGCCAGGAAGACCCAGCCCACCGGCACCAGAATCACAACGGCCAGGGTGGTGAGCACCACGTAGATGAAGAGCTTGTACAGCTTGTCGCCGGAAGAGGACTTTTTCACTCCGTTCATAACCGCCCCTCCTTACATTTCCAGGACTTCCCGCTTTGTCACCTGGTTCACCAGGGCGGACAGCAGGAAGGAGAACAGGAAGATCACAACGCCCGCGGCCATGGAGTAGCCGTAGAGTCCGGCGTCCTTCTGGTTGTACATGAAGCTCAGCGCCACATCCGACGCCCCCTTGGCCACCATGGCCTTGACGAAGAGGAAGGCCATGTTGATGTTGGAGATGATGAAGAAGGTCAGCGTCGTGCGGATGTTGGTCCAGATCAGCGGCAGGGTGATCTGGAAGAACTGGGTCAGCCGCCCGGCTCCGTCCAGCCCCGCGCTCTCGTAGAGGCTGATGGGCACCGCCGCCATGGAGGCCATGTACATCACCATGTAGTAGCCGATGGCCTGCCAGACCATGGCGATGATGATGCTGACGATGACCATGGGCTGGACCTTCCAGAGGATCATCACATCATGGCCGGACAGCAGGGAGAAGATGCTGTTCAGCATGCCGTTCTCCGGCTTGTAGACGGCGGAGAAGATGCCCGCGATAACCACCACAGACAGAATGTTGGGAATATAGAAGACAATGCGGAAGAAGTTCTGCCCCCGGATCTTCTCCCGGGTCAGAATTGCCGCAAAGACAATGGCGAAGAAAAAGGTGATGACCGTCACTGTCACAATCAGCAAAATGGTGTTCTGCATGGAGGCGATGAACTTGGCGTCCCGGATCAGTGCCCGGAAGTTGCTCATTCCCACAAAGGTCTCCGTGGGGGAGTAGGCCCCCCGCTCAAAGAGGGACATCCGGAATACATTCAGGGTGGGGACGATCATGAAGAGGAAAAACAGGATGGCTGCCGGAGCAACGCACAGGACAAGAAAGCGGCTGCGGCGTTTGCTGCGCATGAGATCGCTCCTTTCTCTCGGGAAATACGGTGAAGATGAAGGGGGCGGCGGTGAGCAGGCTCTGCCCACCGCCGCCTGATATAGTGAACAACGTTGAAAAAGAGCAAATTGCACTTTTTCAACCAGCGGACTTTCGTCCGCTGGCGTGTAAAACACGCTTTGTTCCCTATGAAGTTCAAACCACGGCCGCACACGCGGCCCCCTGCGGCGGCGTTTCGCCGCAGGGTTGAAAAGAATCTATGGATTCTTTTCAACTTGTTTGACTATAAAACGGTCAGATGAAATGGATTCGGTTTACAGCAGATTCTCCCGCATGAGATCGCTGGCCTCCTTGAAGCGGGCGACCCACTGGTCCTTGGTGGTGTTGCCGCTGACCAGATCGTTGACGGGATCGAAGAACTCCTCGCGGTTGGTGCCCACCGTGCCGGCCACGGCGTTGTAGGAGGAGAAGATGCCGACGACCGCGCTGGCGCCGTTTTCATAGATGGAGTAGAACAGGACGTTGTCACCCTCCAGCTTGTCAACGATGCCGTTGATGGGCTGCACCGCGCCGCCCTTGAGGAAGATGTCGGCGGCCGTGTCGCTGTACATGAAGGCCACAAACTCCTTGGCGGCGTCCACGTTCTTGGCGCCGGAGGGAACCCAGATCTGCTCCAGGAAGGCGTAGCTGGCGCCGTCGCCGCCGGAGGTGACGGCGGGCAGAGCCGTCATGCCCCACTGAAAGTTATCCGCGCGGGGCGCGTCGGCCATCTCGCCGGGGAGCCAGGTGCCGTTGGGGCAGAACAGGGCCTTGTTGTCCAGGATCAGCTGCTGGTTCTGGCTGAAGTCGCTCTCGTTGGCCTGGGCGGGGGTCACCTCGGCGGTGTACTCCGCCAGCTTGGCCACGATGTCAAAGCACTGCTGGCCCTCGGGGGTGTCCCAGATGCCCTCGGCGTAGCTGGTGGCCTTGTTGAAGAACTCGGGGCCGCCCACGGAGTACATCAGGGCATAGAAGAAGGCGTCAAAGTAACCGGTGGTGGGGTAAGTAAAGAGCGCGATGCCCTCGGCCTTGGCCTGCTCGCCCAGGGACCACATCTCGTCCCAGGTGGTGGGCAGGGGCCACTGCATCTCCTCAAACAGGGCGGCGTTGTAGAACAGGCCGCAGGGAGAGTAGAACATGGGGGCCATGTAGGTCTTGCCGTCATTGTAGGGATTGGTGGCGTTGGTGCCCACGAAGCCGGGGATCAGCTTGTCGCTGACGGTGCCGGTCTCGCCGGGGATCGTCATGGACAGCACGTCGGTGATGTCGGCCATGAGCTTATCCTTGATGAACTGCTCGGTCAGGCCCTTCTCACGGCCGGTGGCCAGCAGCACCACGTCGGGATAGTCGCCGCCCTGCATGGACGGGCCGATGACGTCCTCCAGGTTCTTCTCCAGGGTGAGGGTGACCTCCATCCCGGTCTCGGCGGTGTAGGCGTCGCAGACCTCCTGCCACATGCCGGGGTAGTTGGTCTCGTAGCCGGAGGACAGAGCGGCTACCTTGAGGACCGCAGGGCCATCCTGGCTGTCCTCGGTGTCGGGGGTATCCTCGTTGTCGGGGGTGTCCGCCTGAGGCGCGCCGCCGCAGGCCGTCAGCAGGGACAGGAGTAAGAGCGCTGTCAGAGTCAGGCTGAGAAATCTTTTCATCGAATGTTCCTCCTTACAAATCGGAATTGGTAATTTCAGTATACACCATCATGGGAAGAAGACAATCCAATTCTTGCGCCTGTTTTTAGAGATCTTGCGATTTTTGCGATTCCACAAAAAGAATCGGAAAAATCTGCTGTAAGTTTGTGTAAAAGGGATAATTCTCCAAGGCGGCTTTTCCAAGAAGGAGACAAAATACCGGGAAAACGAAAAAAATGCGGCAAAAAGTTGCGCAATCCGAAAAAGGGATTTATAATGGAGCCCCGGGGATTCTCCCAGGTTTTCAGATTCTTGCGGAAGGGGGCGGGGCTGTGAGCACGCATCAATACGTGCTGCCGGAGGACCAGGCCGGGCGCCGGAGCGGAGCCCGGCTGCTGTACGTCTCCTATGCGCAGTACAGCCAGGAGTGGAACAGCGCCCTGCATACCCACGGCTGCGCGGAGTTGTTTTTCATTACCGGCGGCCACGGGGAGTTCCAGGTCCGCCAGGAGCGTTTCCCGGTGGCCATCAATGACCTGGTGGTGGTAAACACCAGCGTTCCCCACACGGAAACCAGCCAGAACGGCAGTCCCATGGAGTATATCGTGCTGGGCGTGGAGGGTCTGGAGACGCTGACGGATCTCAGCGGCTGCGCCCTGATGCACCTGCTCGCGGAGCAGGAGATGGTGACCGGGTGCCTGCGGATGATGGTCCAGGAGGCCCGTGGAAACCAGCCAGGGTGGGCGCGGATCTGCCAGAGCCTGCTGGAGGTGATCCTCCAGCGCCTGCTGCGGCGGGAGGATTTCGCCCTCTCCAATCCCACCGTGGGTCCCCAGTCCAGCCGGGAGTGCGACCTGGTGCGCCGGTACATCGACAACCATTTCAAGGAAAATCTGACCCTGGATCAGCTGGCGGCCCTGGTCCATGTGAACAAATATCACCTCGCCCACGCCTTCCGCCGGGAGTTCGATGCCTCCCCCATCAGCTACCTGATTACCCGGCGGATTCAGGAGAGCCGCTTCCTCCTCAGCGAGACGGACCACAGCATCTCCCAGATCGCCCAGATTCTGGGCTTCTCCTCCCAGAGCTATTTCTCCCAGAGCTTCCGCCGTCAGGAGGGGACCAGCCCTCTGGAGTACCGCCGCCGCCACCGCCGCCAGCGGACCTCCGGCCCGCCGGTCTGAGCCGGGCCCCCATCATACGCAAAATAAGGCGGACAGAGCTCTTCTGTCCGCCGTTTTCCATGAAATTCGTCCCCCTGCGGGGCTGAATGTCTCCAAGGGTTCATATACTCTCCCAGGTGATTGCATGAGAAATCGAAACTGGGACCCCACGGCCCTGGCCGCCGCCGTGAACATCCTGGCCATCAGCATCGCCGGGCAGCTGGATGACAGCCAGCTGGATCTGGCCGCTGCGGTCTTCAACCAGCTGGGGGACACCCTGGCCACGATTGCCGTCCAGCGGGAGTTCAACCAGCTGCTGAACGGGCAGGGAAACAGGCCGGGAAGCAGCTAGAGAATGCTCCCTCACAGCCCCAGCAGCTTCCGGGCGGCGGCCAGATTGCCTCCCTCTATCTCCCGGAGCCGGGCCACCGCCGCGGCCTGGAGGGCCGGGTCTTTGGCCTCGGCCGCGGCCCGGTCGATCATCTCCCGGAGCCGTTCCTCCGTCAGCGCCTCCAGGTCCGTGAAGTTCTCCTGTCCGATGTAGCGCAGGAAGGCGGAGACCTTGGGGTCGTATACCACGCCCGCCAGGGGAATGCCCTGCCCGGCGGCGAAGATCAGCGCGTGGAGCCGCATGGAGACCACCGCCTCCATCCGGGACAGGGCCCCGATGATGGTGCCCGCCCCGCCGGCGTCGTCCAGGAAGTAGTGGGGCATGTCCCCCAGGTCCTTGGCCGCCAGCCGCCCCGCCTCCGGGTCCTGGTGCTTCTCCACGGAGAAGAAGACCGGCGTCAGGCCGTAGGTCTCGTAGGCGTACCGGGCCGCCGCGCCGAAAAGGGGCGCCGCCTGGGCAAAGCCCTTCCAGGGCCGCAGGGCGAAGCAGAGGTACTGTCCCCTGGGCGGAATCCCCGCCCGCAGCAGCACGCTGTCGGTCTGGTCGTCCTCCGCCGGCTGGAGCGTCAGGGCCGGGTCCGCCGTCAGCAGGATCTCCGGTTCCGTGACCCCCATGGACCTGAGCTCCTCCAGGGAGTCCGGCTCCCGGAGGGTGATGGCGTCCACGGACTGGTTCAGCACCCTGGCGGAGAGGCGGCGGTGGTTTTCCCGGATCACCGGCCCGATGCCGCAGCCGTACATCTGCACGGCGCAGCCGCACCGCTTGGCGGCGGCGATGTTGTGGAGATAGAACCACAAAGACCGCCGGGAGGTCACGTCCTGGATCAGGCTGCCGCCGCCGTTGATATAGAGCTTGGCATGGCGCATGGCCCGCTTCCAGGCAAAGACGTTCATCCGGCTGACGGACCGGACCCGATAGCTCAGCCGGGTGGACAGGGGGTCCTTGCTCAGCACCGTCACCGGCATGTCCGGGTCGATGGACCGGAGCTCCTGGAGGATGGCCTCCAGGATGGCGTCGTCCCCGGCGTTGCCCCGGCCGTAGGCCCCGCAGATCACTGCCCCGTCCCGGTCCCGTTTCGGCCGGGCGTGGCGGCGGAGGATTTCTCCGTAAATATAGAGCTGGGTCTCCACGGTCTTTTCGATGGAGAACTGGGTGGAGGCCTTCTCGAAGAGCTTCTCCCCCATCTCCCGCCGGAGGGCGGCGTCGTTCCCCAGATCCGCCAGGCGCTTCCCCAGGGTCTGGAAATCCTTGGGTTCCAGGAGATAGCCGTTGACCCCGTCGTCAATGAGGTAGGGGATGCCCCCCACGGCGGTGGAGATGGTGGCGAGATGGAACCGGGCCCCCTCGGTGAGGGCATAGGAAAAGGTCTCCGACAGGCTGGTGAGGACGTTGATATCCAGAGCGCTGTAAAACCGGTCCATGCCGCCGCTGATCCACCCGGCGAAGGTGACCTGCTGTTCCACCCCCAGCTCCCGGGCCAGATTCCCCAGTTTTTCCCGCTCCTCGCCGTCTCCGGCGATGACCAAACGCAATTTGTTGCAGGATTGATACGCCCCGGCAAAGCCCCGAATGAGGGTGGACATATCCTTCACCGGGTTCAGCCGGGCGGCGATGCCCACCACAACGGACGTCTCGTCCACCTGGGCCCCCAGGGACCGGAGGTAGGGGAGCCGGTCCCCCTGGTCCGGCGCGGGGGTGAAGTCGATGCCGTTGTAAATGGCGTAGAACCGGTCCGCCGGAAAGCCCCGGCGGATCAGCAGGTCCACCATGGCGTCGGACACGCCGATCCGGTAGTCCAGCCGCCGCAGGGCCCAGGTGTTGATGACCCCGAAGGTACACCGGGCCAGAGGACGGCCCATGTAGTCGATTTTATAGTCGCTGTGGACGGTAGTGGTCACCGGAAGGCCCGTGACCCCCCGGAGCAGGGCGCCGACCATGTTGGCCCGGGAGCCGTGGCAGTGGATGAGCTGGTAGCCCCCCTTCCGGATGAGCTCCGTCAGCTGGCGGCGCAGCCGGGGGATGTTGTTGCCGCCGCAGATGAGGGTAGGGATGCCCATGGCCCGGGCCTCCTGGGCGAAGGGCCCGTCCCGGAAGCACACCAGCTGGGCCGTGATGGTCCGGTTCAGATGCTGCAGCAGGCTCAGCACGTGGGTCTTGGCCCCGCCGGAGTCGCCGCCGCTGATGAGATGAATTACCTTCATAGCAGATTTCCTGTTCCCTGTAGATTTCCGGAACCCTGACGGGTTCGCTCACACGTGTAACACCACGCGGATGATGCCGATCACAGCCAGATGGGCGGGATAGAAGCCGTAAAAGAACCACTTGGGGATGCGGATACCGGTCCGCGTGGGCAGATAGATGGGAAGGACCGAGAAGATCCCGAAGATGGTCCAGTTGACGGCGTGTCCCGCCGCCATGAGGGACTTGGGGTCCTCCGGATATCCGCTCCACAGGGCGGGGAGCCAGTAGAGCGCATAGAGAGCCGCGCCCAGGGCGGGGCGGTTCCGGCAGAGGTAGAAAATCAGCATCAGGATGATGCCGTTGCCGGAATAATCGAAGTTTACCAGGCTGGCCAGCAGGAGCATGGCGATGAACAGCCACCACTTTTTTGTGTGCAGGCCCCACATCGCCAGCAGGCTGACCAGGAGGGTAAAGAAGATGTTCATATTCATCCACTCTGTCCGCCAGTCCCAGGGGTGGGAAGCGAAGATGTAGAAGGGCTGGGAGATCAGGGCGAACGCCCCCAGACGGAGGAGATATTTCTTGATGTCATGGGTGTACAGCAGGCCCACCGTCAGGCAGTAGGCGAAGATGGGGAAGGCCAGCCGGCCGATCCAGCGAAAGACCGGGTACTGGGGAAACAGGTTGCCGCCTACATGGTCGATGGTCATGGAGATAATGGCGATGAGCTTGAGAAAATCGGTGTCCAGGTTGGTTTTCAGCTGAGAGCCTGTTTAAAATCTCCCCGCGCATGTCTTGGCGGCGTATTATCCGCCCTGACTGCGTTAAAAATCCTTGCCATCCGTCAGGATGCCTGCGG
>JAAWIL010000067.1 GCA_022796315.1 Oscillibacter sp.
AGTCCACCGTCAGGCCGTTTCACGGCCCCTGGGGCGCCTATGCGCCCCAGGGTTGAAAAGAAGCATTTGCTTCTTTTCAACTGCGGTGACTATAAAAAGGCGCCCTGTCCGCCGGACAGGGCGCCTTTGCTTGCTCATTTATTGAGGTAGAAGGACTGCTTTGCCTGGATCAGGTGGCAGATGGCCTCGTTGTAGGGGGTGGGAATCCCGGCCTCCAGGCCCGTGCGGACGACGGCGCCGTTGATGATCTTGATCTCCGTCTCCCGCTGGCGGGTGACGTCCTGGAGCATGGAGGAGCGGTTGGTGCCGGTGGCCAGGGCCACGTCCATGGCGGACCGGAGCTCCGACTCCGGGTCGAAATGGCAGCCGGCGGCGTTGGCCACGGCCACGGCCTCCCGGACCATCTTCTCCGCCAGGGCCCGCTCATGGGGATTCTCCGCCACGGTGGCGTTGGGCTGGTCCAGCAGGGCGGTGACGGCGTTGATGGCGATGTTGGCAAAGAGCTTGTGCCAGATCAGCTCCATGACATTCTCGTGGACGGCGGCCTCAAAGCCGCCCTGACGCAGGGCCCCGGCCACCTTCTCCGCGCTGGCCATGTCCCCCTTCAGGGTGCCCACGTTGGTGATGCCCACGCCGGTGTGGCGCACGCGGCCCGGCTCCAGGAAGGTGCAGCCATGGGCGGTCGTACCACAGCAGATCTGCCTCTCGGGGACCACCTTGGCGATCTCGTCGTAATTGCCGATGCCGTTCTGAAGGGACAGCACGATGGTCTCGGGGCCAATCATGGTTCTGGCGTTTTTCAGCGCCTCCTCCAGCAGCATATACTTCACGAATACGATCATCACGTCCACAGGGCCGATCTCGCTGGGGTCCGTCGTGGCGAAAGCGGGCCGAAAGACCGCCGTTTCACCGCTTGGCTCCTCCAGACGGATGCCCTCCGCCCGGATGGCCTCGATGTGCTCCTTCCAGACGTCGCAGACGTACACCTCGTGGGCCCTGGTCAGATACCCGCCGTAGAGGCTGCCCATCGCGCCGCAGCCCAAGAGTCCGATTTTCATACCAAGATTCCTCCTCTTTAAAATTGTGGCCTTTTCGGGTTATCTTATCAAATACGGCGGGAATTATCAAGGGGTCTGACCACTGGAGAGAAAATTTTTCTCATGCCGGGCAGATTCCGCATCCGGCGGTGCGAATTGGTTGAGGAAACTTGTTAAAATTATCCAGGAATCCATTTTTCGCTTGCCAGCGCTTCCGAATTGGGGTATAATGCAGCTGATATGACCCCCTGTGCCGCTGGACGGTGCAGGGAAAAGCCCCCGCAAAAATCAGAAGAGAGGATGTGTGTTGTAAAGATGGGGCGTAGAGGGATTAAGAGGATGGTGGGAATCCGGGTTGCCGCAGCGCTGGTATCTGTGGTCCTGTTCAGCTGTGTGACAAGCATTAATATCTTTCGGATTCGCCACAGCGAGGCGGAGAACGCCAGCGTTCAGAGCCTTCTGAACCGGGTGCAGCAGGCGGAGACGGCCCACTATAAGTGGGCGGCGAACCTGAGCAACGCGCTGTACGCAAACACGGAGTTTACCGGCAGCGTGGACCCCACCGGCTGTGTATTGGGCCAGTGGCTTTACGGCGAGGCCGGCACGGAGGACGCGGAGGTCCTGGCCCTGCGGAGCCAGCTGGAGCCGCTGCATAAGGAGCTTCACAGCTCCGCCACGGAAGTTCTGGAGATGATGAAGACGAATCCCACCAGAGCCCAGAGCTACTATCAGCAGACGATCCAGGCCAACCTCACCAACCTGGTGGGACTGCTGGAGCAGGTAGTGGAGCGGCAGAACGTGCTCGGCGAGGAGAGCCGGACCCAGATGGAGCGGACGATTCTGGTGATGAACCTGACCTGCGCGGTCTGCCTGGTGGTGGCGCTGGCGTGCCTGCTGAGCCTGGTACAGTACGTGCTGCGCAAGGTGGTGAGCCCCATTGTGGAGATCACCCGAAGCGCCGAGCCTCTTCGGGAGGGCCACCTGGACCTGGAGATGACCTACAGCTCCAACAACGAGCTGGGCGAGCTGGCCCAGCTGCTGCGGGAGTCCATGCGGATGGTCAACGGCTATGTGGAGGACATCAACCGCATTATGGACCGCCTGTCCTCCGGCGAGTTCGACGTACATACCACGGCGCCCTTCATCGGGGACTTCCGTTCCATTGAGGAGTCCATTGACAGGCTGACCGACAACCTCTCCATGAGCCTGGGCCAGATCAGCCAGGCGGAGAGCAGGATCTCCGGCCACGCGGAGCAGCTGTCCAACGGCGCCCAGGCCCTGGCTCAGGGCGCCACGGAGCAGGCCAGCGCCATTGAGGAGATGTACGCCACCCTGGATGAGCTCACCAAGAGCTCCAAGGAGAACGTGGTCAAGGCGGCCAGCGCCCGGAAGAACGCCCAGCAGGCCGGCGACCAGGTCACCGTCAGCGGCAAGCAGATGGAGGAC
Source organism: Oscillibacter sp. (assembly GCA_022796315.1). Classification (GTDB taxonomy): domain Bacteria; phylum Bacillota; class Clostridia; order Oscillospirales; family Oscillospiraceae; genus Oscillibacter. The sequence continues at coordinate 2,484 of JAAWIL010000067.1, forward strand.
ATGGTGTCCGCCATGTCGGATATCACCAGCACCTCCCAGCAGATTCAGCAGATCATTGCGACCATTGAGAATATCGCCTTCCAGACCAACATCCTGGCCCTGAACGCCGCCGTGGAGGCGGCCCGGGCGGGCAGCGCCGGCAAGGGCTTTGCCGTGGTGGCCGACGAGGTGCGCTCTCTGGCGGCCCAGTCCGACCAGGCGGCCAAGGCCACCAAGGAGCTGATTGAGAGCTCCGTCCAGGCCACGGAGCGGGGCAGCCACATTGTGGATGAGGTCTCCGCGACCCTGAAGGAGACCCTGGAGCTGGTGGTACGCTCCGGCAGCGACATCAGCGCCATTGCCGAGGCCGTGCAGGGAGAGGCGGAGTCCATCTCCCAGGTGGCCGAGGGCGTGGGCCAGATCTCCTCTGTGGTTCAGACCAACTCCGCCAGCAGCGAGGAGTCTGCGGCGGTCAGCACGGAGCTCTTCGGCCAGGTCCGGCTGCTGCAGGAGCATACCCGCCGCTTCCACCTCAAGCAGACCGGCGGCGCCATGTACCAGGGCTGAGAGAAACGCCTATGATCAAGGGCGGCTGTCCAGATGGACAGCCGCCCTTTTCCGCTTGTCGAAAAAGCATTTTCAAAAAGCGGGCGTTTCAGAGCTTGAAAACATTCTGAAACGCCCGGCTTTCCATTGCGCAGGAAATCGCGCAGGGGGAACCCCTCAGCGCTCCAGGGCGGGCAGGGAGGCCGCCGCGGCGGACTGGCCCACCCGGCGGAACTTCTCGTCCGGCAGCGTGGGGTGAATGGCGGCGGCGATCTCCGGGTACTCCTCCGCCAGAGCGCTCTGGCAGGTCTCCAGGATCAGGTCGCCGCCCCGGCCGCTCATGACCCGGCCCAGCAGCAGAACGTGCTGATAGTGGTACAGATCATAATACAGGGCCAGGGTGTGGGCCAGGTAGACGCCAATGGAGCGGTAGACGGCCCCGGCGGGACTGTCCGGGGTCTCCATGAGTGCTTGGACCTCCTTGAGCTTCTCCGCCGGGGAGAGGCTCTCCGCCAGGTTGATGCCGGCGGCAGGGGCCAGCTTGATGACGGCGTCCTGAGAGAAGTACTTCACGCCGCAGCCGATGTCGCCGCTCCACTCGTCCTTCATAGCGGCGGGGGAGCCGTCCACGGGGACGAAGGCCAGCTCATTGAGCCAGCCGGTGATGTTGCCATTCTCGTCCACATAGCCCACGGCCTCGCTGGTGCCCATGGCGATGCCCAGGACGTTGTTGTCCTCCAGGCTCATGGCCCCGGCCAGGGCGGTGACATCGCCGTCGTTGCACACCACCAGGGGAACGTCGCCGATCTCCTTGGCGGCCCGGAGGTAGATGTCCTTCACCTTTTCCTCATAGAGCTCCGGGGGAACCTTCAGGAAGAGGGACGCGCTCATGGTGCGGTTGTCGATGTAGATGCCGGCAGAGCTGACGCCGATGGCGTCCACACGGGGCATGTGGGACGCGGCGGTCTTCATGGCGTCCACGATTCCCTGGAAGTGGTAGTCCGGGTCTGCGGTGGTCTTGGGGAACCAGACCACCTCCTCGGAGAAGACGCTCTCGCCGTCGATGACAGCGGAGACCTTCCGGTCGGACCCGCCGGCGTCAAAACCGATGCGGCAGCCCTCCAGATGGCGGCCCACGGACTCGGAGCGGCTCTGCTCCGCGGGCAGGGTTTCGCAGGGGACCACCTCAAAGGGGCGCTCGTAGACCTTGGCCATAAAGTCCGCGTCAAAGGCCCGGCTTCCGCCGGGGGCATAGGCCGCCTGGAGGGTTTTGAGGATGTCCTCATCCCCCCGGACGAAGATGCGGAAGCCGCCCTTCATCCACAGCAGGGTCTTCACCAGCCGGTCCGCGTAGTAGCGGTCGGCCTCCGCCAGCTCCGGCGTGCCGTGGATAAAGGTCTCGCATACGGCCACCTGGCCGCCGGAGCGCTCCACCGCCAGGCCCAGGGGCTTGCGGGCGTCCTTCAAAAAGGCGTGGTTGAATTGATACAGGGGGACAAACTCCGGGTCCAGCTCGGGAACACAGCGGGGGTTCACTTCAATTCCATAACAGTTCATGTTTCCTGCCTCCCAATGAGAAGAGTTTTTGGAAGTTCTCACAAAACCATCATACCACAGCCGCCGCCGCTTGTCATCCCTGGCAAGGGGGATTTTTCCAAGAATCCGGTGAAGATCGGCTCAAAAATTCGCACATTCGTCTGATTGGGGAGAAACTCCGGTTGAAAAAGTGTTTGCCCGCTGATATAGTAAACAAGATAGTGAATCAAGCTGAAAAGCGCAAAATGCACGGTTCAATCAGCGGACTGGCAGAGCGCCGGTGCGCGGAGCGCACTTACCAATCGTACAGTCATCTCGTACAGTCATTGCGGCGGAAAAGAGGCGGCGGCTTTTTTTCAACTGTGCTGGCGGGAAACAGCAGAAACCGCCGCGCCGCCGGGTCCGGCCGCGGAGGAACGGGCAGGAGAGGAGAATGCCGATGGACGACAAACAGTTTCTGAAAGAGAGCCGCGCCTGGGTGCGGCAGCAGCTGGAGCAGTGCGCGGACTTTTGGCTGAAACACGGCATGGACCAGGTTCACGGCGGCGTGTACACCTGCCTGGACCGGCGGGGGGAGGTTTACTCCACCGACAAGAGCGTGTGGATGCAGGGCCGCTGCGGCTGGATGTACGCCTGGCTGTGCGGGGCGTATGGGCCCCGGGAGCCCTGGCTGGCGGCCTCCCGCAGCTGTCTGGACTTTTTGGAGGACCACTGCCGCAACGCCGGGGCGGCCAACCGGCTGTACTTCACCGTCACCGCCGGCGGACGGCCCCTGCGCCAGCGGCGGTACTGCTCCTCGGAGGTCATTTACGCCATGGCTAACGGGGAGTACTACGGCGTCACCAGGGAGCGGGAGCGCCTGGACCGGGCCCGCTGGGCCTACGAGGTCTGCTGGGGACTCTACCACGACGGCGCGGCGGACCCCACGGGGCTGGGCCCTAAGACCGTGCCCGAGACCCGCTCCGGCCGGGGATTTGGGCCCATCATGCTGCTGCTGAACGTCTCCAACGTGCTGGCCCGGACGGACCCGGAGCGCCGGGAGCTGTACCTGGAGCGGGCGGGCGTCTGCGCAGAGGAGATCTTCCGGTACTTCGTCCACCCGGAGCTAAAGTGCCTGCTGGAGAGCGTGGCGGAGGACGGCACGCCCCGCCTGGACTATACCGAGGGCCGCGCGGTAAATCCGGGCCACGACGCCGAGTGCGTCTGGATGCTGCTGGAGCACGCCCGGAATACCGGGGACCGGGAGCTGGTGGGCAAGGCCGCCCAGGTCTTTGACTGGGCTATGGAGGCCGCCTGGGATACACGGTATGGCGGGATGCTCTTCACCCTGGACTGCCTGGGCAAGCCCCAGGAGTCCTATGAGCACGACATGAAGCTGTGGTGGCCCCACGCCGAGGCCCTGATTTCCGCCCTGATGCTCTGCCGGGACACCGGGGAGGAGAAGTACCTCCGCTGGTTCCGGACCCTTCTGGACTACTGCCGGACCCACTTTGCGGATGAGGAATGCGGCGAGTGGTACGGCTACCTCCACCGGGACGGCACCCCCACGGAGCCCGGCGTCAAGGGGACTACGTTCAAGGGCCCCTTCCACCTGCCCAGGATGCTGGGCATGGTGGACGGGATGCTGGGGGAACTGCTGGAGAACCGGAACGGCAGCCTGGCCGTGGAGTTCACCGGATAGGCTCCGGGGAAACCGGACAAGTTGAATGGAAAAATTCTGGGCGGGAAGGACTGCCCGGGAAATAGGAAGAAAAGGGGACTGTTGTGATGAGAATTTATCTGTGCAAGGACTACCAGGGCATGAGCCGCCAGGCAGCCAATTTGATCTCCGCCCAGGTGATTATGAAGCCGGAGTGTGTGCTGGGCCTGGCCACCGGCTCCACCCCCGTGGGCACCTACGACCAGCTGGTGGAGTGGGTGCGGAAGAAGGATCTGTCCTTCTCCCGTGTCCGCAGCGTGAACCTGGACGAGTACCGGGGACTCAGCGGCGGCCACGAGCAGAGCTACCGCTATTTCATGCAGAAGCACCTCTTTGACCGGGTGGACATCTGCCTGGAGAACACCAACGTTCCCAACGGCCTGGCGGAGGACCCCGAGGCCGAATGCGCCCGGTACGACGCCCTGATCGAGAGCCTGGGCGGCATCGACCTCCAGCTCCTGGGCATGGGGCGCAACGGCCACATCGGCTTCAACGAGCCCGGCGACAGCTTCCAGCTGGGCACCCACGTGGTGGACCTGGCCCCCAGCACCATCGAGGCCAACAAGCGTTTCTTCGCCTCGGAGAGCGATGTGCCCCGCCAGGCCATGACCATGGGCATCATGCACATCATGCAGGCCAGGAAGATCCTGGTGGCCGTCAGCGGCGAGGACAAGGCCGACGCCGTGGCTCGGGCCTTCACCGGTCCGGTGACCCCCCAGATTCCCGCCTCCATCCTCCAGATTCACCCGGATGTGGTGCTGGTAGGCGACCAGGCGGCCCTGAGCAAGCTGGACAAGCGGGAAGGGATGATTGAGGTATGAGACTGACCGGCGCGCGGGTATTTGACGTCTCCCAGGGCTTTGTGGAGCGGGATCTCTGCATGGCGGAGGGGAAACTGGTCCGTGAGGCAGAGGACGCAGTGGATGTAAAGGGATGTACCTTGATCCCCGGCCTGACCGATCTCCACTTTCACGGCTGCCGGGGGGAGGACTTCTCCGACGGCTCCCCGGAGGGACTGGAGACCATGGCGGCCTACGAGCTCAGCCGGGGTGTGACCCAGATCTGCCCCGCCGGCATGACCCTGGCGGCGGACCAGCTGGTGAAGATCTGCCAGGTGGCGGCGGCGCACCGGCGGGCCGGGAAGCCCGGCGCGGAGCTGGTGGGCGTCAACCTGGAGGGCCCCTTCCTCTCCGAGGCGAAGAAGGGGGCCCAGAACGGCGCGTGGCTCCAGAAGCCCAGCATGGCCCAGCTGGAGACCCTGATGGAGGCCTCTGAGGGGCTGGTGAAGCTGGTGTCTGTGGCGCCGGAGCTGGAGGGGGCCATCGCCTTCGTCCGGGAGGCCGCGAAGAAGGTCACCGTCAGTGTGGCCCACACCACGGCCAACTATGACACCGCCCTGGAGGCCTTCCGGGCCGGGGCCCGGGAAGTGACTCACCTTTACAACGCCATGCCCCCCTTTGCCCACCGGGACCCCGGTGTGGTGGGCGCGGCCTTTGACGCCCCGGAGACCCGGTGCGAGCTGATCTGCGACGGCGTCCACATCCACCCGGCGGTGGTGCGGGCCACCTTCGCCATGTTCGGCCGGGACCGGATGATCCTCATCAGCGACACCATGCGGGCCGCGGGAATGCCCGACGGGGACTATACCCTGGGCGGCCAGGCGGTGCAGGTCCACGGCAAGCGGGCCACCCTGGCCAACGGCACCATCGCCGGCTCTGCCACGGACCTGATGGAGTGCCTGCGGACGGCGGTGTCCTTTGGCATCCCCCTGGCCGACGCGGTGACCGCGGCGGCGGTGAACCCCGCCAAGGTCCTGGGGATCTATGACCGGGTGGGCAGCCTGGAGGAGGGCAAGGAGGCCAACGTGGCCGTCCTGGACCGGAATCTGGAGCTGAAGGCCGTGATTTTCCACGGGGAAGTGGTCTCCGGAGCCCTGTGAGCGGATGAATCAAAGCGTCCCACGGAATTTCTTCCGTGGGACGCTTTTCTGCCCGTCAGGGCAGCTGTTCCGGGCCCAAAATGGCGCGGCAGTCCGCAATGGCCTTGATCAGCTTCCCGGTGAGCTCGTCCCCGGCGGTTCCGCCGTCCAGAACGGCGTGGGCGTCCAGCAGGGAGAACCGTGGGGAGGACCCGGACTCCCGGTCCAGCATGTACAGGGGCGTATAGCGGCAGCCGGAGACCTCCGTCTTCCCGGTCTCGTTGTCCCGGGTCAGCTCCAGGGTGAGGACCGCCGTGGTGTCCGTGAGGGGGTCGTTCTGGGAGGAGATGAAGTTCCCCAGGGAGTAGCAGACGAAGCCCTGCCGCCCGTCGGGGAGAGTGCGGAGCTCCAGGGGCTGGGGCACGTGGGAGTGTCCGCCCAGGATGATGTCCGCCCCATGGTCAAAGAGGAAGGAGGCGATCTCCTCCTGGTAGCTGTTTTGCTTCGTCTGGTACTCCACACCCCAGTGGATCATCACGGCCACCAGGTCCGGCTCCAGGGCCTGCGCCGCCGCCAAGTCGGCGGTGAGCCGCTCCAGATCCGGCGTGCGGAGGGTGGAGAGGTAGTCGGTGTTGAAGAGGCTGACGCAGTACTCCTTCCCCTTCGGCAGGGGCAGGCCGTTGGTGCCGTAGGTGTAGCCCAGAAAGGCCACGGAGATGCCCCCCACGTCCGCCAGGACGATGCCGCCGTCCCGCTCCTCCTGGGTGCGGCTGGTGCCCACATGGGCCAGACCCGCCTCGTCCAGCACGTCCAGGGTGCGGCTGAGGCCGGTGAAGCCCTGGTCCAGGCAGTGGTTGTTGGCGGTGAGGCAGAGGTCGAAGCCCACCTCCTTCAGGCCATAGGCCAGGCCGTCCGGGGAGTTGAAGGCGGGGAAGCCGGAGTACTTGGGCCCGCCGGAGAGGGTGGTCTCCAGGTTTACCACGGCGTAGTCCGCAGCGGAGACGGCGGCTCTGGCCCCCTCCATGACCCGGGCGTAGTCGTAGCGGTTCTGCCCGGCGTCCCAGGCGTCATGGGTGACCGGCATATGGCTCATGGTGTCTCCGCACACGGCCAGGGTGGCCGTCGTGGGTTCCGGCGGCGGGGGAGCGGGCTCCTCCGGCACGGGGGAAGAGGGGCCGGAATTCTGGGCGGGCGGCGGGGGGATCTGAGGAGATCCGCCGCAGGCCGTCAGGGCCAGCAGCAGCGTCAGCAGCAGCGCGGCAGCATGTGTTTTCAATGGGATTCCTCCTTAATGGAACGGCATGGGGCATTTGGGTTGGTTAGGCCTTGTTTGAAAATTGGCGAATTGCCCAACAGCGAGAGATTTTTTCACCAATCAAGGCAAATTTTCGCAGGCGGGCTGTCGCCCGGCAAAAAAA
>JAAWIL010000068.1 GCA_022796315.1 Oscillibacter sp.
ATCCTTGCCATCCGTCAGGATGCCTGCGGATTTTTGCCTTGCAGGGCAAAAAATCCACTCGCCAATCCATACACGTCGAGATTTTAAACAGGCTCTAAAAGATGTTTCAACCCTTTTATGAAGAAACAGTATGAGGAGTCCCAACCATGTTTCACGTGAAACAGCCGCCCCGGGCCAGGGCCCGCCTCGGGTCAGGGGATCAGCTGGTTCTCGCCGGAGATCTTCGCCGCCGCGCTCTGCTCCCTGGTGAAGTACTCGTTGATGATCTTCACCGCCGTGGAGGCCAGGGCCGCGCCGGAGCCGCCCTTTTCGATGACGATGGAGATGGCGATCTCCGGGTCCTCGTAGGGGGCAAAGCAGACAAAGACGCCGTTGTTGGTGATGTTGGAGCCCAGCTGGGCGGTGCCGGTCTTGGCGCCGGCGGAGACCACGCAGCTGCGGAAGTAGGGGGCCAGGGCGCCCTTGGTGGTCAGCTCGTGCATCCCCTTGGTTACCGCGTCCAGGGTGGAGTCCTTCATGGGGATCTGGTTCACCGGGTCCGTGCTGCCCACGGCCAGGATTTCGGAGTTGTCATAGCTCTTCACGGTTTTCAGCAGATGGGCTTCCCGGTGCTGGCCGCCGGAGAGAAGGGTTGCGATGTAGTTGGCCAGCTGGACGGGGGTGTAGCGCTGGTTGGCCTGGCCGAAGCCCGCCCAGGGAGCCTGGTCCTCGCCCACGGCGTTTTCCGGCAGATCTCCGATGTACTCCCCCAGCTCGATGCCGGTGTGAGACCCCAGGCCGAAGGCCGTCAGGTACTCCCGGAGCCTGTCCATGCCCAGCTGGTAGCCCATCTCCCCGAAGAAGTAGTTGCAGGAGTTGGTGATGGCCTGGGAGACGTTCAGGTAGCCGTGGCCGGCCCGGTGCCAGCAGTTGAAGCCCACGCCGCCCTCGTCTCCGGGGTAGGACCAGTGGCCGGTGTCCCGGATGCGGGTGGCGGTGGTGATGAGCCCCTCCTCCAGAGCCGCCACGGCGGTGAGGGGCTTCAGGGTGGAGCCGGGGGCGTAGAGGCCGGTAGTGGCCCGGTTGTTCATGGGGGTGGCGGGGTTGGCGTTGAGCTCCGCCCAGACCTGGGGCTGGCGGTAGGTGGAGAGGTCGTAAGTGGGGTAGCTGGCCAGGGCCAGCAGCTCCCCGCTGTTCACCAGCTCCACCACGGCGGCGGCGCCGCGCTCCTCCCAGTCGTCCTTTCCCCTGCGGCGGTCCTGGGCGTTCATATTCTCCACGGTCTCCGCCAGGGTCTCCTCCACGAACTGCTGGAAGTCCAGGTCGATGGTCAGCTCCACCGTGCTGCCGGGCTCCGGCTCCTTGGAGTAGTACTGGCCGGTGATCTTGCCGTCGCTGTTGGTGGAGACCACCCGGCGGCCGTTTTTGCCCCGGAGGTACTTCTCAAAGGCGGCCTCCGCGCCGCTTCTGCCCACGGTGGCGTTCATGGGATAGTCCTTGTAGAGGGGATTCTCCAGATCCTCCTTCCAGAGGGGACCGGTGGTGCCCAGGATGTGGGCGGCCCAGGTGGTCTCGTACTGCCGGGTGGTGGAGCGGACCACCTTGGTGCCGGCGTAGCCGCCGTCGCTGACCAGGGAGATGAAGGTGATGTCCACGTCCTCTGTGAGGACGATGTCCGTGTAGCCGGTGAGACGGCGCAGGGCCAGCTCGTAGCGGATGCCCAGCACCTGCCGGGTCTGGGTCAGGGAGAAGGAGGGGGAGAGCTCCAGCTCGTTGCGCAGCATCAGCAGCACGCTCTCGGCGCTGAGCCCCGCGCCCTGGAGCAGGGAGGCGGTGACCGCGGAGCCGGGGAGATAGTCCAGGAGCCGCTTGGCCCGCTGCTTGGAGGTCAGGGCGGCCTCCTCCTCCGCCGTCAGGGCGCCGTCCTCGTCCTCCGCCGGGAGCTCCGCCAGCTCCGGGTGATCCAGGATGTATGCGCTCAGGGCGGCGGAGGAGCGGTCAAAGGTCCGGAGGTAGTCGAAAAAGCGCAGCTTCTGGTCGTCGGAGTAGTCCTCCAGGGTGTAGGCAAAGGGGGTGGTCTGGGAGATGGGAAGCGTGTCGGTCCAAGTCCGGCCCTCGCTCTGGCAGAGCTCCAGCAGCCGCAGAATGGCCTCATTCTGGTCCTCGCCCTGGCGCAGGCGGCTGGTGTCAAAGACCAGGTTGTAAACCGAGCTGTTGGAGACCAGGGGACGGCCCTTGCGGTCGGTGATGATGCCCCGGGAGGCTTCGATGATCTCCTCCCGGGGGATGGAGTGGGCAGAGAGGGACAGGTAGCTCTCGTGCTGGTTCACCTGGACGTCATAGAGGACCAGGAGGTAGGCCAGCAGGATGGCGGTAAGGAAGCCCGCCAGGATAAAAAGGCGGGGAAGCCGCTTGTCTTTCATGAGGGACTCCTTTTGTGGATTTCAGCCATGAAGATGGCAGGTGCTTTTGCACCCCGTATTCTCTTTTCGGCGCCCGGAAAATCAGGGGCCCCCGCCGCGCCCCGGGCGGTGGGGAGAGGAGGAAGGAACGTAGCTTGAGCGGAATTTTCGGCGACAGCCGGAAATGCAGCGGCGGAGTTACTTCCGACGAGGACTGTGCGCAGCTCGTTTTCTTTTTGGCAAGACCAAATGAGGGGCCCCCGCCGCGCCCCGGGCGGTGGGGAGAGGAGGAAGGAACGTAGCTTGAGCGGAATTTTCGGCGACAGCCGGAAATGCAGCGGCGGAGTTTCTTCCGACGACATGGGGGGGTGCATTGCCAGGCTGTCATCATAGCCAAAGCCCCCTACTCGCAGAGTTTTTTGGCCCTCCGCGCCACTCGCCGGAACAGCAGCATCACAGGAATCACCACCGGCAGAGTGACACAAAACTCCCTTACCATCAGGATTCCCCCGATTTCCCAACCGGCCTGTCCCCCCAGCCACAGGGCAAAACAACGGAAGCCATCCACAATGAGAAACGCCACCGCGCTGACCACCAGCGAACAGAAAAAGCCCGCAGGCAGAAGACTTTGCGCCAATAGAGAGGAACACAGCCCCACCAGGGGAAAGAGCAGCGTGAACAGGCAGGGAATCTGCTCCGGCAATAAGAGATCGCAGACGATGCCGAGACACAGCGAGAAAATCGCGGCGGACCGGGGGGACTCGTAGGTGGCGGGAATGGCCGCCAGAAGAGGATAGAGAAAGGGGATCACGCCCCAGACCGTGATTCGCTGGAGCACGGCCCCCTGTATCAGGAGGCACAGAATCGCGGCCAGGGCATAGAGAGCCCATTTTAAAATCGTGGCGGTGCGGGCGAGCATAGAGACCTCCTTTGGGAGACGGGGCGTCAAAGAGGGGAGGGAGGAACCTGTTTCACGTGAAACATCCCCTCCGGGCCCGGCGGGAAAACCGGGCCGCCGGGATCAGGAGAAGGAGCGGATAACGACCACCTGCTGGAGGGAATCAAAAGCGGCGGCGGGAATCAGAATGGCGTAAGAGGCCGCGCCGGACTCATCCATCTGCATCTCCTCTACGGAGCCGATCACCAGGTCCGCCGGATAATGGCCGCCCAGGCCGCTGGTGACCACCAGGTCGCCCCCCAGGAGCACGCAGTCGGCGGGCAGGTAGTCCAGCCGCAGCCGGTCGTCCCCCATCAGGGAGAAGCTGCCCTGGGCCAGGCCCAGATCGCCGGTACGGAAGACCTGAGCGCCCAGGGAGGTGTCCGTGTCCACCAGGGTCAGCACCGTGGCCCAGTTGGTTCCCACCTCCCGAATGGAGCCCACCACGGCCCCGGTTTCGTCAATGACGCAGTCCCCCGCCTCGATGCCGTCGTTGGTGCCCCGGTCGATGGTCAGGGTGGCTTCCCAGTTGGTGGCGGAGTGCTCCGTCACGGTACACAGGACGATGTCCTCCAGAAGATTGGGCCGCTCTTTCTGGAGGCCCAGGAGGTCCTTCAGCCGCTGGTTTTCCGCGCTGTCGGCCCGGGCCTGGCGGATCTCCGCCTCCATCTCCGCAATCTGCTGCTTGAGGCTGGCGTTTTCCTCCAGGAGGTCCGTGGTATCCCGGTAGTAGTTCTGCTTGTCGTTGAACCAGGTGGCCACGGCAGTGTAGGCGGAGCGGAAGGGGGAGGAGACGGTGTTGATCAGATTGGTCAAGGGGGAGGATGTATTGCTGAAAAAGGACAGCAGCGCCAAAGCCACGGAGATCACCGCCGCGGCGAAGAGCACCCAGAGTCCGTTGTCTTTGATAAAATTCTTCACAGGAAACCTCTCTTGCACAGGAGGGATCGGGCGCCGGAAGGAAGACCCGCCGGGGCCGCGCCGGGAGCCGGGCGGCGGGATGGTATGAGGCCTGCTCCGCCCCAGTGCGCGCACGGGGATGCCCCCCTGGGGGAGCCGCTGAGCGAAGCGAGACAGAGGAGCTTCCCCCGGAACCGGGAGCTTCCTCCCCGCAAGGGGAAGCTGGAGGGCGCGGGGAGAAGGCCCGGCCAGAGTCCGGGCTCTATGGGCGTTACAGCAGAGGAACGCCAAACTCCGCCAGCATCCGGGAGAGGCGGAGCAGGGGGAGGCCCATGACGTTGAAATAGTCGCCGTGAATGCGCTCCACCAGCAGGGCGCCGACGCCCTGGATGCCGTAGGACCCGGCCTTGTCCAGGGGTTCGCCGGTGCGGACATAGGCCTGGAGCTCCCGGTCGGAGACCTCCCGGAAGAGGACCTCTGTGGCCTCGCTCTGGGTGAGAGTCCGGGTTCCCTGGCGCAGGGTGACGCCGGTGCGGACCGTGTGGCGGCGCCCCCGGAGGGATTGGAGCATCTCCAAGGCGTCCGCCGGACCTGCCGGCTTGCCCAGGCGCCGGTTGTCCAGGAAGACCATGGTGTCCGCGGCGATGATCAGCTCGTCCGGTCCGCAGGGCACCGCCAGCGCCTTCCGGAGGGAGAGGGTCTCCACAATCTGGGCGGGGGAGAGATCCGGGGCATAGGATTCGTCGGCGTCGGAGACACGGATCTCAAAGTCCTCCAGGCCGATCTGCCGCAGCAGCGCCTGCCGCCGGGGGGAGGCGGAGGCCAGAACGATCTTGGTCATGGGCCGCCTCACACGCCGGTGGAGCCGAAGCCGCCCCGGTCCGGCCCCTCCAGGCGGTCCACCTGGGTGAAGGTCAGGGGGGGCTGGTTCTCCATAATGCGGAACTGGCAGATCCGGGCGTTTTTCTCAATGGTCACATCTCGGGTGGCGTAGACCGGCATGTGCCACTGGTCCCCGTCCCCGCAGAAGGAGCCGTCCACCACCCCCATGGAGTTGGTCTGCAGGATGCCGTAGCGCCGGAAGGTGGAGCTCCGGGGCGTGATGTGGGCCTCGTAGCCCTCCGGCAGGGCCAGGGCCACCCCCAGGGGGATCAGACGGAACTCCCCGGCCCGGAGAGTGACGTCCTCGGCGGCGTGGAGGTCGATCCAATCGGACTTCCCGTCCACATAGCAGAGGGGATCGATATCCGTTGTGAAATATTTTACCTTAATTTCTGGCATGATAAACTCCAAAAGAAATACAGAATGTAGAAAATTGACTGAAAAATACGAAATGGCCGCAATTCCGGCCCTATTGGACGCCCCGCTGGTAGAGCCCACGGGTGAAGGGCCCCGGGGAGGGCGCGCCGGACCGGTAGTCCCGGAGGATCTTTCCACAGTCCGCCGGGGACTCCGTGGTGAAGCGGAGTCGGGCCCAGGTCAGGCCCAGGCGCCTCCAGTCCGGCAGATCCGCCAGCCACAGAGGGCGGCTGTTCTGGAGCTCCGTCCGGTGGCCGTAGGCGGGCAGAAGGGGGAACTCCGCGCCGGTGCGGTCCCGCAGGACCCGGGGGGAACGGCAGGGCGCTTCCCTGGGGACGGCGGGGCCGGTCTCGCTGAGGCGGCAGCCCTGGGCGTTCTGCACCAGGCAGTGCTCCGTCACCATCAGGGGGAGGCGTCCATAGACAATGGCCTCCGTGGGAAGACACTTCCGCAGATCCCGGATCTGGGAGAAGCGCAGCTCAAAGGAGAGGCAGGCGGCGTCCAGCCCCTTGCTCTGGAGGAAGTCCAGAGACCGGGAATTGAATACGTTCAGGCCATAATCTCCATATAAATACAAACCGGAATCAGAAACCAGGGGCAGATGGCCCAGATTGCCCAGGAGGACGCCGGAGACGCCCAGGGTTTTGGCGTGGGCCAGCCAGGTGCGCAGCTGGGGCTCGTCCCGGTCCCGCCAGACGCGGGGGAGGATGGCGCACCACCGGGTGTCCGCTTCCGGGAGACGGTCCAGGCCGGCCAGCAGCTCCAGGGGGACGCAGGTCCGGGCGGGAGCGCAGGCCAGAAGGTCCGGCGTCAGCTGGTCCAGGGAGGACACGGAGACGGTGAACCGGGGCTCCCCGGCGGCGTGGGTGTTCTCCGGCGGCGGGGGCACGGGGCATTCCCGCCGCTCCGGCGGAGCGGTGCGGGCCTGGGTCAGAGCCGCCAGGGCGTCCCGCCGCAGGGCGTTCAGGGCGCTGGCCGGGAGGGAGAGGCCCTGGGAGACCTCCGTCTCCGCAGAGGCGCAGCGGTAGGCGGTGCCGCCGGTCTTGGCCAGGCGGGCGGAGACCTCCTCCGCCGTCAGAGGGCGGGTGCGGGCGGGCTCCGGAACCGGGCCGGTGACGGTGACGGCGCGGCCGTCCTCATCCGTGGCGGTGAGAGCGCAGGGCGTGCCCGCCAGAATACGGCAGGCAAACCGGACGGGAACCGCGCGGAGGGCGTCCTTCTCATAGGCCGCCCGGGCGGCGGCGAAGAGCTCCTTGGGCTCCGGCGCGTTCTCGGGCCGGGTGCCGAAGAGGTCCGGGCCGCGGCGGCCCTGCCAGTAGCCGTCGGTGAAGCCGGAGCGGGAGAAGGCCTGCTCCAGAAGCGCCAGCTCGGCGGGAGTGGGGGGCCGGTCCTCCCGGAGGAGGCGGGCGTAGATGCCCGTGACAAGGGCCACGTACTCCGGGCGCTTCATGCGTCCCTCCAGCTTCAGACAGGCGACGCCCAGGGCGGCCATATCCCGGAGGGAACCGGCCAGACAGCTGTCCTTCAGGCTGAGGGCGTGGGTGTTTTTGGGGGAGGGACCGCCCTGGGAGGGGACCAGAGAACAGAGCAGGCGGCAGGGCTGGGCGCAGGCGCCCCGGTTGCCGGAGCGTCCCCCCACCACGGCGCTCATGGCGCACTGGCCGGAGTAGCACATACACAGGGCCCCGTGGGCAAAAATCTCAATCTCGGCGGGACAGCCGCGGCAGATGGCGGCCACGTCCTCCCGGGAGCACTCCCGGGCCAGAACCACCCGGGTACATCCCTCCCGGGCCGCCTCGGCGGCGCCGCCGGAGGTGAAGAGGCTCATCTGGGTGCTGGCGTGGAGGGGGAGATCCGGCAGGGCCTCCCGCAGGAGGGCCAGCAGGCCCCAGTCCTGGACCAGCACCGCGTCCACCCCCAGGCGGCAGGCGGCGCGGGCCGTCTCCAGGGCCTGAGGGAGCTCCCGGTCGGAGAGAAGGGTGTTCAGGGTCAGATAGACACGGACGCCGTAGGTGTGGCAGTAGATCAGGGCCTGGGAAAACTCCCCGTCGGAGAAATTCCTGGCGCTCCGGCGGGCGTTGAAGCCGCCCCAGCCCAGATAGACCGCGTCCGCGCCGCACTGCACGGCGGCGCGCAGGGCCTCCGGGGAGCCGGCGGGGGCAAGGAGCTCCGGCGTCATTTGTTCTTGCCGCGGTTGTCCAGCCGCTGCTGGAGGCGGAAGACCTCCCGCTTCAGTTCGCTGACCTCGTTCTGGGCCTTGGCGGCCTCGTCCAGGTAGTCCTTGATCTGGCCCCGGAGTTTTTCGTCGGCGGCCTGGGCTTTAAAGAGCTCGTCGGCGATGTTGACGGCGGTGAGCACGGCAGCGTCGGCCCGGCCTACCCGGGCGCTGGCGAGTACCTCGGACAGTTTTCCGCTGACATAGGCGGCCACCTGCTCCATGTAGGCGGCGGTTTCATCAGCGACCAAGGTGTATTCCTCGTCACAGATGGTGACGGTCACGCGGTTTGCCATGAGAGATTCCTCCTCTTTACCATATATCGGGGGATGCGCGGGCGGGGGGCTGGACGGCAGGGGCCGGCGGCCTCGCTGGCCCGCCCGGGGGACTTCGCCGCAGGCCGGAGGACGTTCCATGTTTCTGCGGCGGGATCATACAATAAGACAGAATACAGTATAGCACAGATCTACGGGCTGTACCAGAAGAAAAGGAGGGGAAATCGAAAAATTAACAAATTTCTCCTCAGGTGGAAACCGGGGCCGGAGAGCTTGGCGCGGCCGGGGCTCCGGGTCATACAAAGGCCTGTTCGGACACTTCCCGCGGAAATCAAGGCTTGTCCTCCCGCCGCTTTTCGTGTAAAATACAGAGATAACCCGCGAAAGGAGGCCCGTTCCATGTCCAACATCCTGGTACAGACAGGAGACGAGAGCATCACCCTCTCCGGTCCCGCCGCCCGGCGGCTCCTGGACCGGGGCGACGGCGACGCCGCCCTGCTATACCTGGCCCTTCTGCGGCACCGGGGCACGGTACAGCCCAGGGCCCTGGCCGGAGAGCTCCGGTGGGAGCGGGGGCGCATCGAAGCTGCGGAGGAGACCCTGCGGCAGCTGGGCCTCATTGCCCCGGCCCCGCCGCCTCCGGAACCGGCGGAGGAGCGCCCCGACTACCAGCAGACGGACATCGCCGGCCGGCTGGAGCGGAGCGAGGCCTTCCGGCAGCTCACCGCCGAGGTGGAAAAGCGGCTGGGAAAGCAGCTCACCGCCCCGGACCTGGGGATTCTGCTGGGACTCCAGGATTATCTGGGCCTCCCCGAGGATGTGATCTACCTCCTGGTGTGCCACTGCGCCGAGCGGGTGGAGCGCCGGTTTGGACCGGGACGGCGGCCCGCCATGCGGCAGATCGAGAAGGAGGGCTATGCCTGGGCCCGGCGGGGCATCGACAGCCAGCGCTCCGCGGCGGAGTACCTGCGGCAGTACGCCCGGCGGCAGGAGGCGGCGCCAAGCTATATGCGGGCGCTGGGCCTGGGGGACCGGATGCCCTCGGCGTCGGAGGAAAAGTACCTCTCGGCCTGGCAGGAGATGGGCTTTGCCCCGGAGGCCGTGGCCATCGCCTACGACAAGACGGTGTTCAAGTGCCACGAGCTGAAGTGGCCCTACTTAAACGGGATTCTCAAGCGCTGGCACGAGGCGGGCCTCCACACGGCGGAGGAGATCGAGGCCGGGGACCGGCCCCCGGAGAAGAAGGCCAAGGCCGCAGAGAGCGGCGGGGGCGCCTGGAAGTACGTGTGAGACGGTCCGGGAAGCGCCCGGCGGGAGAAGAGACGGGCCTGGGGCCCCGCGTAAGAGCCTGTTTAAAATCTCGACGTGTATGGATTGGCGAGTGGATTTTTTGCCCTGCAAGGCAAAAATCCGCAGGCATCCTGACGGATGGCAAGGA
>JAAWIL010000069.1 GCA_022796315.1 Oscillibacter sp.
GCAGGCATCCTGACGGATGGCAAGGATTTTTAACGCAGTCAGGGCGGATAATACGCCGCCAAGACATGCGCGGGGAGATTTTAAACAGGCTCTAAAAAGCGCCTCGGTTTTCCATCTGCGCAAAAGGGGACCGGTCTCTTCCGAGACCGGTCCTTTTCTTCCGTCCCCCTCAGGCTGTCTCATCGTCCGGCACCGCCAGCTGGAAGCTCTCCCAGGTGTGCCCCGCGGCCTCTACATCCGCCCAGGTGTACGCCGCCCGGTGGCACTCCGCCCAGGTCAGATAGCGGAAGTAGAACTCCACCTCCAGGTGGCAGGGCAGGATCTCCAGAATGATGGCCCGGATCTGCTCAAACTCCGGCGGCACGCCGGCCACCTCCGGGAAGATCACCCGCAGCTTTCCCTTCCCCATCTCCAGGGCCCTGGCCTTGACGCCGCAGCCGCCGATGGTGTGGTTGATGGCCGAGGGCGTCAGGCTGTCTCCGTCGATCTGCAGCAGCGCCGCGATGGCCGCCCGGCGCTCCTCCGGCGTGTAGGCCGCCGGACGGCGAAGGAACAGCGATTCCCGCCGGGTCAGCCCCTGGTCCTCCGCCGTGGCGGTCAGCGCCTCCCGCTCCACCGCCTCCAGGTGCCCGCTCACCCGGTCCAGTCCCTGCCCCAGGGCGGAGAGCTCCGCCAGGTTCACCGTCCCCGTCCGCAGGTCATAGACCCCCAGAGGTTCCAGGAGGTTCCTGAGATACTCCTCGTACATCCCCCTACGCCCCCAGTTCCGTCACCTGTAAGTTCCCCAGCACCGGCAGCACCGTGTGGTCCGCCGGGATGTCCGCCGCCGGGGCGGAGAAGCGGTAGTTCTCCACCTCCTCCAGGGCGTACAGCCGGCTGCCCAGCTCCGCCAGGCGCACCGGTCTCCCCAGCATCCGCCCGCTGAAGAATGTGGCGAGGGTCTGCTCCGCCGCCGCCCGGGCCTCTGCGAAGGGCGTCCCCTCCGCCGGCAGCACCGCCACGGCCACAGGCACCTCCCGCACGGTCGGGGCCTTGACCTGCACGTCCACGGCAATCTCCCGCTTCTCCTGGAGCTCCGCCTGGAGCCCGGCCAGCAGCTCCGCCGGGGGCAGGCCCTTCTCCGTGGCCACATAGACGTCCACGGTGCCGGTCCCCCTGGGCCGGCCCACGGCCCGGGCCGCCGCCACGCCGCTCCAGCCCATGGCGGTCTGCTCGTACCAGGCGGCGTTGGCCCCGTTGGGCAGGCGCTGGTAACTCTCCAGAATCCGCCCCCGGAAGGTCTCGTCGTCCTCCTCGTCCCGTCCGCCGGAGAAGGCGGCGGGGTTCGTGCAGGCGGTCACCGCCAGGGGGCAGGCCGTCAAAATCTTCACGGTCCCCGGCGCCGCGTTGCCGGACGCGCCGCCCTCCAGGGCCTCCGCCGGAGCCTCCGCCGTCAGGGCCCCCGCCGCCAGCACCGCCGGCTCCGTGGTCTGGAAGCGGACCTCTGCCGCCGTCATGCACACCGTGCCCGCCGGAATCGTGATGTCCGCCGCCGGAGGCAGGGCCACGGAAAACCGCAGCGTTCCCGCCGCCTTCGCCGCCGGAAGGCGGGCCAGCCCCCGCAAAAACCCGTGGCGGTCCAGGTAGACGCCCCGCGCCGTCTGGGGAAAACTCTGGTCCAGCACCCAGTCCGCCTGAATCCCCAGGGCCTGGATCTGGGCCGCCGCGGCCCACAGGCGCACCGCCAGGTCGCATCCCGCCTCCGGCCGGAACCCCGCCCGTTCCGCGAAGGACGCCATCAGCTCCTCATAGATCTCTTCCACGCTCTTCACATCTCTCTCCTCTCTCCCCGGCCCTCAGGGGACCTCCACCGTCACCGGCAGAACGCCCCCCTCCCACCGGAGCGCCACGCGCAGGGTTCCCCCGCCCTCACGTTCCTCCAGGGTCACGTCCTCCACCCGCAGGCCCTTCTCCTCCGCCAAGGCTTCCTCCACATACTGCCGCGCCGCCCCCTGCCGGGCGGAGGGCCCCAGCCGGCCCAGCTGCCACAGGCGGCTTCCCAGGGTCTCCCAGAAGGGAAAGGTCCCCCGCCGGGCCGTGAGGCGGAACAGCACCCGCTGCGCCAGCGCCTCCTGACCGCTCCGGCGGCGCAGGCCCCCCGCTCCGTCGGGCACATAGTCCCCGTCTCTCAGCTCCAGCTCCATCAGATTCCCTCCCCGCATGTGCAGGGCGCGTAGGCAATGCCGTTGATGGTCAGAAATCCCCGGATGTCCACGGACCCGTCCGCCTTCAGGTAAATCGCGCTGCCGCCGGGCCCGGTAATCCGGACTTCCCCCGGCCGCAGGTCCCCTCCGGCGGCCCGTTCCTCCTCCGTCCGCTCCTGCCGCGTTCCCACGACGCACTGCTCCGCGCCGCCGGGCCCGCCCTTGATCACCAGTACCTCCGCGCCGTTCTCCGGCGCCCAGGCATAGCCTCCGGGACTGTACACCGGCAGGTTCCGCACCTCTCCTCTGGTCAGCACCCCCGCCTCCTTCCCGGCGATGGTGGTCACCCCCAGGTCCGCGTCGGCAGTGGGCGGCGCGGGCCGCATTCTGCTGGAAATCCACATCTTCCCTATCCCTCCTTCAATGTCAAGGTGGCCGTGGCCCCCTCCCGGGCGGAGAAGCGGCTCTCCGCCTCCGCCACCCGAAAGGTCCCCGCCAGTCCCAGCCGCTCCAGCCGCAGGGACACCCGGTCCCCCGGGAGGGCCAAAAAGCTCCCCGGCAGCGTCACCTCCACCACCTTCTCCTCCTCCCGAGACCGGTCAATCTGGTACTGCCCCGTGTACCGCATGGCGTCCCAGGTGCTCTGTCCCGGCGTGTAGATCACCCGGCGGCACTGGCCCCCCTTGGCGATCATCTCCGGGTTCGTCGCGGAGTGGGAGGTCCCGCGGCTCTTGTCGATCACCAGGGCCTCCGTCAGCACCCCGTAGTGGTCCTCCCGCCAGGTACACGAGAGCACCGGCGACGTGTCCGTCACCGCCAGCCGCCGCCCGCCGTTCCCCTCCGGCGCAGCCAGCAAAGCCCCATTGACGGCAAACCGGGGGGAGAATCCCCCATAGGTCCGGCAGAACCCCTCCAGGGCCTTCCACTGGCTGGTCCCCGCCGCCACAGTATACGTGGACCCCGCCCGCACGTCCGCGATCTCCCGGGCCACTACCCCGTAGGGCGTCACATGGCACCGGACGATCTCCGCCAGGGTGGCGTCCTCGTAGGTGACGGGCCGGCTCTCGTTGTCCAGCAGCCGGGCGGCGGCGCCCCGGCCGGTGATGGTGGCGGTGACGCCGCCCGCGTCCATCGTGATTTCATAGTCGTCCACAATGCCCCGGGCCACCAGCTCCCCCCGGTCCCCGGTGCCCAGAAATCCCGCCGCCAGGGCCAGCACCGGGGCCATCTCCGGCCGGTAGAGGAAGGTGACCGCGTAGCTGTCGCAGGGCACCGTCCCCGTGTGGGTCACCGTCCAGCTCAGCAGCGGCGGAAGATCGTAGACCCTGTGGTCGCTGGTAAAAATCCGCCCTCTCATGGCAGCCTCACCCGGTCCCCGGGATAGATCAAATTCGGGTTTTTGATCTGGGGATTCGCCGCAATCAGCGCCGTCAGCGCGACGCCCTGTCTCTTCGCGATTCCCCACAGGGTGTCTCCCTTCCGCACGGTGTACCCCTTCTCCTCCTGCTCTCCGGCGCCGCCGCTTCCCGCCGGACCCGCCGGGATCTGGGGCACCTCCTTCAGTCCGCTGTCCCAGCCGCCGTCCCAGTCCTCCCAGAAGGCAAAGCGGTAGCGCACATAGTCCGGCAGGGGCTCCTCCTCCACGGTCAGCGAGGCGAACCACGCCCGTTCCGCCCGCCACACCGGGTGGATCAGCAGCCCCGGCCCGCCCTCCTGAAAGACCTCCGCCAGCTGCCGGAACTGCCCGTAGGCCTCTGCCCCGGCGAACACTCCCTCGCCCCGCAGCACCCGGTAACTGCTCCCCAGATCCTGGATCACACACCCGCCGAAGGGCACCGGGTGCGCCGCCAGCCGCCTCCGGCGCTCCACCTCGTAGACCTCCGGATTGTGGGGCCAGGTGTAGTCCTTAAATCGCATCGGCGTCAGCAGCACGCCGCGTCCCCCCCTCTCCACGCAATCGCTGTAAAGTATTTTTCCTGTTCCCCTTTAATAGATGAAAAATCCTCCGTCGTACCGCCGGGCATCCCGCTCCACGGCCCGGGACAGCGCCCTGGCCTCCGCCAGCACGCCCCCTCCGCCGCCGCTCCGGACATCCCGCCGCCAAACCGCTCCCGCCGCCGCGAGATCCTCCGCTCCCGCCGCCTTCAGGGGGTCCCAGTCCGCCGTCTCTCCGGACCCGCGCCTCTGGGTTTCTCCGGCCGCCGGCGCTTCCCGGTCTCCGCCCCGGGCCGTCTCTGCCCAAGCGCGCCGCGCCGCGCCGGCCGGTTCCGCCGTCTCTTCCGCAAGCCCGGCGGCCCGCCTCCGTTCTCCGGCCGCCGGCTCCGCCGTCCCCGGTCCCCGGCCTTTGGGGGCAGAATCTCTCCGCCCCGCCCGCTCCACCGGGATGGCCTCCCAGGGGCCGCCGCCCGCCCGGACCGTTTCCGGTCCGGGCTCCTGTTCCGGCAGCGTCCGCTCCTCCTGCTCCCTTTGGTCCCTCTCCGGCCCGCCTCCCAGCAGCGCCGCCAGAACCGCCCTCTGGCGCAGGAGCTCCTCCTGTACATAGTCCATGCTCAGCCCTCCCGCAGCCGCGCGAACCGCGCCTCGTCAAACCAGGGGTTCTCCCCGGCGGCGGAGGTTTCCGTCTCCAGCCCGGATAACCTCCGCAGCAGGGTCTCCATCTCCCGGGGCGTCAGCTCCGCCAGCACCGCCTCCGGCCCCGGGAAGACCGCCTCTCCCCGGAACCGGCAGCTCTCCGCCAGCACCCGGGCGTTGCAGAGCAGGGCCCGCTCCGCGGGCTCCCCGGCCTCCTTCCGGCTCTCCCGCCACAGGGTCAGGAGCCGTCCCGCCGTCAGGGGCCGGAGACTGTCCACCTCCCTCATGCCGTGGCCTCGATCCGCCGGGCGGCCACCACCGTGAGCTTCTCCGCCACCATGGCGTTCAGCTGGCCCTCCTCCTCAATGCCGCTCCACTGGCAGCCGCTGTAGATCACCTTCCGGTCCGGCTTGCAAATCACCAGGGAGAAGCCGCTCAGGTCGTAAAAATTGATTCCGTCGCTCACCGCGTCGTCGGTGGCGTAGAGCCTGGTCAGCTCCAGCACATAGCGCCGCTGACCGGCGATGGTGGCCACCGGCTCGCTCTCGCCGAAGGCCTCCACGCTCCGGGAGGACTTGGAGGCCTTGGCGGTGTAACTCTGCACCACCGCCACCTTTCTCCCGTCCACCTCCAGATAGATGTCCGCGCTGGTAGGAAATCCCGTCCGTTCCATCCTTCACGCCTCCTTATATAGTCATATCGTTAAACCATTGGAAAATCGGGAATCCGATGTTCCAGGCAGGCAGCGCCTGCGGCACATAAACTGTGCCGGGCCTTGCCTATGAAGTCCACCGTCAGTCCGTTTCACGGCCTCTGGGGCGCATAAGCGCCCCAGCGTTGAAAAGAGGCCGCTGCTTCGTTTCCACTGCGGTGACTATACCGTAATGTGGGCCGTCAGGTAGATCTGATTCAGCCCGTGGGCCACGGCGAAGCTGAACTCCACCAGGCAGACCGCCGGGTCCTCCGGCAGGGCGGACACCGTCACGTCCCCATAGCTGTCAATGATCTCCGCCGCCAGCTTCCGCTCCAGCTCCACAATCACCTGGGACCGGATGGCCCCCCGGCCCCGCGCCGTGTTCTTGGCCCGGGCGAAGCGGCTCCGCAGGGCGGCCCGGATAGAGGGGATCACATCGTCTACGATCAAAATCGTGGTCAATTCCCGCCAGGAGCCGTCCGCCGCCCCGCCGGTGGTGGTCCGGGTGGTGATGCCCCGCACCGGGGAGATCACGCCGCCCACGCGCTCCAAAGGCGTCACGCCGCCCCGCACCAGCAGATCCACCTCATTGTCCCCGTAGTCCTCCGTCAGGCCCCCCAGCCCCGTCAGGGCCGCGCCGTTTACGGGTACCGCCGGGTCCGTTCCCCCGGCCAGCACCCCCGCCAGAGCCGCCGCGCCAAAGACGCCGGGCAGAACCTCTCCCCCGCCGTCCAGCACGTCGGGCCCCACCAGCACCATGCGCTCGCTGTTGAGTCCCGCCGCGTGGGTCACCAGCTCCGCCGCCCCCTGGCCGTCTCCGCCCACCACGGCAATCCGCTCATGCCGCTGGGCCGAGGCGTCCTCCACGGCCTCCCGCAGAGCCTGGTGAATCTCCAATTCCCCGCTGTCGCACACCAGGATCTGGGCCTCCGTCCGTCCCAGGGCCTCAAACGCCGCCGCGTAGTCCTCCCGGGCGCCGTCCTCAGCCACCCGGACCGCCGTCACTGTGGACGCCCCGTTGGCAAACAGCAGCCGCAGGATCGCGCACATCCCCGGCGCCGTGTCCTCGCCGAAGGCCGCAACCCCGGCGGCGTATCCCGTCAGGGTCGTCGTCTCTCCCACGGTTCCCCGGGCCGCCTTGGCCGCCACGCCCACGGTCCGGCTGCCCCGTCCGGCGGTAATCACCGCCGCGGTGTCGTAGGCCGAGTACACCCCCGGCCGCTCATGCCGTCTCTCACTCATGCTTCACCGCTCCTCTCAAGATAAAGTCCAGGAACTCCGCTCCGTCCTCCCGGCTCTCCGCCGTGAACACCGCCTGGCAGCGCAGGGACCCCCGCCGCAGGAAGAGCCCCGTGGCCCGCTCCCAGGTCAGGGCCTCCCACCGCAGCTCCCCCGGCCGGACGCCCGGGGGCAGATCCCCCAGCAGCGCCTCCGACGCGGCCTCGCACCCCTGTTCGCACACCGCCGCCCGCTCCGCCCGCACGTCCACGGAGATCACGCCCTCCAGCTGCTTGCCGTAGCGCTCCCGCACCGCCCCGGTCTCCGGGTCGGCCCGCTCTCCCAGGTAGCTGCAAAACCCCAGGGGCCGTCCCTCGGCGGCTCCCACGGCCACTGTGGCCACCGCGCCGGGGTATGCCTTCGCCCGTTCCGCCGGGAAGGCCGGCAGGGCCGTCACCCCCGCCCGCGCCAGCGCCGCCGCCACGGCGTCCCGAACCTGTGTCAGTTCCTTCATGCGCCCTCCCTCTCCGGTTCCAGCATCGCCCACCAGTGGTTCAGCTCCTCTCCCAGGCAGCAGGGCCGGCTGCTGCGCACCCGGAAGCGGAGTCCCCGCCACGCCACCGTGTCTCCCGGCGACAGAGCCTCCGCCCCCAGGTACTTCCACAGCCGCCGGTCGATCCAGCCCAGCTCCGTCACGGTCCCCGGCGCCGTCTCGCCCCGCTCTCTCACCGGCTGCAAGAAGGCCCTGGCCTCCGTCTCCCCCTCCGCCGTCCGCAGGGTGACCTCCTGCCCATACCGCGCTAAAATCCTCCGCATGGTGTCTCTCATCCCCGCACCCCCCGGAAGCAGAAGCCCTCCATGGCCGTATAGGGGGCCATCAGTTCCTCCGCCGTCTCCCGGAGCTCCCCGGAGGGGGAACTCCCCGCCCCTCCGGTCCGCACGGAAACCTCTCCCACTGTAAAGGACTCCACCTGTCCACTGCCTCCCCGGCAGGCGCTGAAGTCCGCCGCCGCCGTCAGGGCCGCCGCGCAGAGGAGGGCCTCGCCGCAGTCCTCCGCCGTCACTCCCTGCCGCAGCCGGGCCTCCCAGCGCCGCCGGGCGGCGGGGCAGAGGCGGGCCAGCAGGGCCCGCTCCTCCTCTGCCGCGCCGGACACCGCCATGGCCAGCTCCAAGATCTCTTCGTCCACGGCGCTCACCCCAGGATCAGAACCTTGGACGCCTCCGGGAACAGCTTCGCAAAGCCGGAGACGGAGGTAATGGCGGCCCGCTCCAGCTGGCGGTCAATCAGCTTGTCGTACTCCACCGTGATCTCGCTGGCGCAGATCTGCTCCAGGGCGTAGTGCTTGTCCAGGCCGATCATCATGCCCTTCCCCAGGGCGCTGGTCCGCAGGAGCTTCGCTCCCAGGGGCGCGGTCAGGGTGCCGGTGCCCTGGAAGTTCAGTCCCGTCAGGGGGTTCTGGAACTCCGGCAGCTTCAGCATGGCCAGCATCATGTCCGGGCTCACCAGCATGGTATTCATGGAGTAGGGGTCAAACTGGCTCCAGAAGTCCAGCAGCGCCCCGTAGCTGAGCGTCCCGGCCTGGCCGGAGATGGGGTCCTCGCCCACGCCGAAGATGTCCGCCGGGTTGTGGTTCCCGTCCCCGTCGCGGAGCACGCCGATGGCGTCCTCCAGGTGCATCCGGCCGATGTAGGCGCCGATCTGGCGCAGGGTGACGGAGAAGAGGTCCAGCCGCTGGAACCGGATGGCCTCATAGGGGGCCACCAGCAGTCTCCCCCGCTTATGGAGCCGCACCAGGTTCTCCTGGGTCCGGATCTGGGTCTCGGGGATCTCCGCCCCCTCCTCCACCCGGCGCAGCAGCTTTTCCTCCTCCGAGGGAAGGGAGGCGATGGAGCGGTAGTCCATTCCCTCGAACCGGGTCACCGTGGCGGTGATGTCCGGCAGGACGCTTCCCTCCTCCACGCCCTGGCGCACCACCCGGGAGACGAACTCCGGAAACAGCACCGCGGACTCCGAGGTGTGGAAGAATTTCTCCACCCGGTCGCTGCCCGCGCCCTTGACGTGGATGTCAAAGCGCTTGAGCTGCCGCTGAAAGGCGTCCAGGCCCTCCAGAGGCGTGCCCCGGTAGCGCTCGCCGGGGTCCAGCTCCTCCAGAGTCTGGGTAAAGCTATGGCCGCTGCGGCCGTACATCCCCTTCTCCAGCTTCACGTTCTCAAACTGATATCCCATATTCCCGTTCCTCCCTCTCAAAGTACAAATGTCACCGTCTTGGCGGCGGTGTCCACCTCCGCCACCAGGTACTCCCGTCCGCCGGCCGCGCCTTCCGCCGCCGTCACGCCTCCCTGGCCGTCCGCCGTCAGGGCGCACCAGCCCGCCTTCGGCGCCGTCTCGCCGGAGTACGCCGCCGTCGCCATGCCCCCCAGGGCCACGGCGCAGGCCGCTCCGTCCCGGCCCACGGACAGCGCCACGCCGGCAAACCGCTCCCCGGCGCCGCAGCCGCTCACCGTACCGTCCCCGCTCACCTTCACCACCTGGCCCGCGCGGACCTCCTCGCAGGCAAAGGTGGCGGCCCACTGGCCGATTCCCTCATACGAATACGCTCTCATAACTCCTCCTTACGCTCCTTCCGTCTTCCGCTCCCCCCAGGGCCTGTTCATACTATTTTTGATCTAGGGCCTGTTCACATAAGCCCAAACGCGCGTCTTTTTGGCCAATTTTACCGGCTGCTGCGTTAAAAATTTTTGACGTGCGTCAGCACGCCTGCAAATT